>JAIVYN010000017.1:0-26278 GCA_048635425.1 Candidatus Aegiribacteria sp. | reverse complement strand
GACAGTATCGCTGTTGCCGACTCTACCACCCCAGTTTGCTCTAAACGCTCGATAAACAAATCGTATTTTGCAAACTTAGTCGGCGGGGCAAGAACCACATCTCCTATTGCTTCAACCGCCGCTCGCTGGAACGCTTTGATAAAACCGGTGAACAAACTGGAAACCACTATCAACAAAGACACAGAAAGGGCAACCGCAGCAATACTCAAGAATACTATCTTTTTCTTACGCAGATATCGCAGCCATAAAAATAATTTTAACATCCCACACCCACTAAATTCACATCTACGACCAGGACACAAAGTGCTACGCATTGGTTGCGTTAATTTCTCCCTCGCGTCTTGGTGTCTTTATGGTTATTTCCCAAGCGGCCTAAGAAGTGGAAACAGCACCACATCACGAATACTCGCAGCACCGGTCAGCACCATTACCAACCTGTCGATTCCGATACCCAGCCCACCAGCCGGAGGCATACCGTATTTCAACGCCGTTATATAATCTCGGTCCATCTTTGTTAGTGATTCTTCCTGTCCCTTAAGCTGAGTACGGAAATTCTCATATTGCTCGGCAGGGTCATTCAGCTCCGTATAAGCGTTAGCTAATTCCATCCGCGCGATAAACAATTCAAACCGCTCGGCAAATTTGGGATTGTCTTTTTTACGTCTGGCTAACGGACACAACGCAGCCGGATAATCTATCACAAACGTCGGGTCGATGAGGTTATTCTCAACAGTGGCTTCAAACACCTCATTGACAACCACCGCATCGTCCATATCCGCTTGGTCTAATTCGAGCTGCCTTGCTTTTGCCCTGACAGCCTCTATATCGTCAATATCACAGCCGCTGTATTCTTTCAGCAGCTCCGCGTACTTGGCCCGACGCCAGGGCCGGGTAAAATCTATCGTTAAATCACCGAATTCAACCTGCTCACCCTCGCAGTATTTCTCCACGCAAAGCCCAATAATCTCCTCCGTCAAATCCATCATCACGTTGTAGTCACCATAGGCCTGATACACTTCGAGCATCGTAAATTCCGGGTTATGCTGTCGGCTCAACCCTTCGTTGCGGAAATTTCGATTTATCTCGAAGACCTTTTCCATTCCCCCGACGAGCAGTCTTTTTAGAAACAGCTCCGGCGAAATCCGCAAAAACAAATCCAGGTCCAGACTGTTATGATGTGTTATGAAGGGTTTCGCCGCGGCTCCGCCGGCTATGGTCTGCATCATCGGTGTCTCAACTTCTAAAAATCCTTCGGATTTGAGAAATTCGCGAATCGCAGAGACGATGGCACTGCGATTCTTAAACCGCTCCATTACTTCAGGATTGGCCCACAAATCCACATATCTCTGCCGGTAACGCTGGTCAATATCTGACAGACCGTGAAATTTCTCAGGCGGCGGCAGCAGGCACTTACTCAGAAGCACAACATTATCTGCCCATATCGTAATTTCACCGGTTTTGGTTTTACCTAACTGACCGGACGCACCGATTATATCGCCAAGTTCCAGTAATTTCACAAGCCCCCACTGCTCAGGCAGAAGCTTTTTGCTCAAGCCGACCTGAATAGTACCACTGCGGTCACGCAAAGTAATAAAAATCAGTTTCCCAATGTCCCTCAACAGCACAATCCTGCCGGCACCTTTGGCCTGCTGGCTCTCGTCGCCATCTTTAAATCGGCCCTTGATACCTTCAGCCTGCTCAGCACCCTCATATCTGCCACCATAAGGCTCAATACCAAATTCCTTAATCCGGGACAGTTTCTCCTGCCTTTGACTCTCGAACTTGCTTACCTCGTTAGAAACTTCTTCTTGTACCATATTCTTATAAGTCCTTTTACACGCCTCCGTGAGTATATGAGTCAATGCGTTTATGCGAAGATGAGTTGATACAGTCACTCATCCACTAATTCACTCATCAACTCATCCACTCAATCACGCTGGGCCAACGCCGGAGCCCCAGCTTGAATCAATTTGCTCCTGACAATTAAAAGACCAACCTCCAATTGCGGGTCAGCCGCAAGGGTTTCTTCGACCGTATGTTTTCTCGGCTTATCGTTGACGTAGTCGTGGTTGGCTTGAACCAGCACGTCATTGTCCCTCCGTACCTCAATCATCTTTTTAAGCTCATCGCTTCTCAATTTAACCTCAACATCCGGCCCAACACCCCAATCCTCTCTGCCTTGTTTTTTCATTGCTTCCCGGCTTTCAACTCGCTGGTCGGAAGGCAAATGATAATGCGCCATCGTATATTTCAACTGTGCACCTCCGAGAGG
The DNA here is from genome assembly GCA_048635425.1 of Candidatus Aegiribacteria sp. Lineage (GTDB taxonomy): Bacteria > Planctomycetota > Phycisphaerae > Sedimentisphaerales > Anaerobacaceae > NIOZ-UU13. Next base: position 24,006 of record JAIVYN010000017.1, on the reverse strand, counting down.
ATAGCTCGTAATCCCCTGCACACTCCCTTTGCCGTGGGTCCTGGTCCCAACCAAAATCGCACGCTCATATTTTTCATCTGCCAAGGCACCAGCCACAATCTCCGAAGCACTGGCCGAGCCCGAATTTACCAGTATAACAAGCGGATAATTCGGATGTGTTTTCTTCTTGTGTGCCATCTCGGGTATCGACCTGCCGCCGAAACCCTGCTGTCTTTTGACTATCAATCCTTCTTCGATAAATTTATCGACCACCGCAACCGCACTATCTAAAAGACCGCCGCTATTGGAACGCAAATCCAGAATCAATCCCCTCAATCCCTCTGACTCAAGCTCAACCAATACCTCCTCCAAATTCGAAGCGGTTCCTGACGAAAAGCTCGTGAGGCGGACATAGCCTATTCTTTCCTCCTCATCAATCATATACAGCCATTTACCCGCATCGGCCCTTTGCCAGCCGCGAATTGTTGGAACAATTATCCTGTCTCGGATTATCGTAATTTCTTTGGTTTCCTCCTCGCCGGGTCGCTTTATTGTTAACGTAACTTTTGTACCTTTCGGACCGGTTATCTTGCGAACCGCGCAGCCAAGAGACATATCCTTGGTTTTAACGCCGTCCACCGCCTCTATCACGTCTTCCGCATCAAGACCGGATTTGTACGCCGGAGTATCAGGCAGCAGGCTCGCCACCGTCAATAGCCCTTTTTGTTTCGATATCTCTATGCCGATACCCGTAAACTCATTGGTCATCATCTTTTCAAAATCCTGCACCTGCCGGGGCCAGACTATCACCGTATAAGGGTCAAGTGAGGACAATGCTGAATCTACAAACTGCGCAATCACTACCTCCTGCGGTAAATCCACCGTCGCATCATTCAGCTTCAGGACCTTCTCAAAAACCTCCAAAAACTTTCGCTTACCAAACCCTGCAGGGCCGTCCGAGGCGGACTCAACCCCATCTAACAGCCCGCCTAAAGACACCGACCAGGCCGCAAGCTTCGTACTATCAGGCGGCAAAAAAGAACCCTGCTCGGAAAGAAACTCTGATAGTTCCAAAGTTTTTTCGTCGAGCACTTCGAGCTCAGTCTTTTTGGAGGCGGTATCTTCGCTTCGGGAATCCCGACTAAATCGGGATGATGTCCCCACCACTTCGGCTAACAGCTTGCACTGCTCGATAGCTTGCCTCGCCATTTGGGTGTAATTAATAACGCTGACGTAATGCAGGTCTAAGTAAATAATCGTCCGGATAAACATCCCTTTCTTCACTCCCCGGAAACGCTCCTCGCGGGTTTCACAAGGATTGTCCTCAAAAGACGCTGCAATAGCGGCCTTATCCAGAAGCTGCTCGGCATAATCTGAATAGCCCTCATTCTTTGGGTCTATCGCCTTGAGCCAATAGTAGCAATTTATGTATGCCTCAATCCATTTGCCCGCCACCTCGAACTCGGCGGCCTTATCTATCGCTCTTTGTAGAACCTCTTGTACGAACGAATCAGACAGAAGCTGCTCTTTCTGTGCCTCGTCTGCAAACTCACGCGCCTTGACAATAACCGAAAGCGTATCAACAATATCATTGACATCGTTCACGTCATCGATATCTGCTCCAGGCTCTTCAGTCCCAAAACGACGTGAGCCAAAGCTCTCTTGGAGTTGGGCTAATTCGGATAACTGTTCTTCGTAAGCAACCTTTCGCGCCGTATGGCGTTTTTCCTCTGTCGCTTCATATTCGGAAATAATACCGGCAAGCCGGGTAATCGCTGCACTCTCAGGTTTATCGCTTCGTCCAACAAGCCCGCGCGCACCGGCAAAATCTCCTTCGTATATCTGCGAACAAACCTGTTCAATCAGCGCAGCACTCGTGCTGCGCAGCGAGCTACTTCGCAGAGCAGCGGACCCGCCCCCAACGCTTACCGCCGCAGACCGTGACGCCGTCGCATTGTAAGATTGAGCCGTAAAGCCATAACCGGCAAACAACAAAAACGCTGCAAAGCAGCTTAAACCAATTAAATATGTTCTTTTCATACCACCACTCCTATTTCTTGAATTTCTTGAAAATAAATAGCTCATTTTCGATTTCCAATATTAAAATTCAATAGTACTTCGCTGTTTTGATTCTCCTTTGCAAAACAGCGGGGTCAAATCGACAAACTACAATTTATACACACTCCGCCGCTTTTCCGGCGCAACCCAAAACGTGCAGCTTATGTTTGACCATCTCTCTAATAGCTTCTCGACCCGGCCCGAGGTACTTACGCGGGTCAAATTCACCCGGCTGTTCTGCATAAACCTGCCTGATTTTAGCGGTCAGTGCCAATCGCAAATCCGTATCGATATTGACCTTGCAGATTGCCATCTTTGCCGCCTTGCTCACAGCTTCTTCAGGCACACCCATCGCGTTTGGCATATCACCGCCGTACTTATTAATAAGGTCAACGAACTCCTTTAGCACGCTGCTCGAACCGTGCATAACCAGAGGAAAGCCGGGCAGCCTGTCCGATATCTCTTGTATTACGTCGAAAGCCAGCTTTGGCTCCTTCTTAAACTTGTAGGCACCGTGGCTCGTACCTATAGCCGCTGCCAGGGAATCAACACCTGTTTTCTCGACAAATTCTTCAACCTGATTCGGGTCGGCCAGGTGTTTGCTGATATCATCCTCATCCACACCAACAACGTCTTCCTCGATACCGCCCAACTGCCCTAATTCGGCCTCGACCACTACATCCCTGGCGTGAGCATACTCGACCACCTTTTTGGTAACCGCAATGTTCTCTTCAAACGGCTGTTTTGAAGCATCTATCATCACCGATGTAAAACCATCATCGACAAATTGCTTACAGGTCTCAAAATTATCTCCGTGGTCCAGGTTTATCGCGATGGGAATGTCCGGATTTTCCTCGACTACCACATTGATAATCGCCTTTAGATAGCTTATCTTTGCGTATTTGCGCGCACCTCTGGAAACCTGCAGGATAAGCGGGGCCTTTTCTTCAGCCACCGCACGTATAATCCCTTGAGTGATTTCCATATTATTCACATTGAACGCACCTACTGCATAGCCGTTTTTGTAAGCCATCTCGAACATCTTTTTGGTATTAACCAATGCCATAACATTCTCCTTTATTGATCTACTATTTTCTAAGTTTTCTACAATATCCAACAATCAATATCGGACATTCACCCGGGCCGAATCAATAATAATTAGTACCCTGACGAACCGCCCAATCCCATATATCTTCTCGGCCCTATCGCTAATTCCGGCACGCCCTGAAGCCATACGCTAAACACAATAGCTTGCCTGTCTAACGACGAATCCGAACTGTACGTAAAACCATAGTACATCCTGTGATACCGCCTTATAAGCGATATATCACTTCGCAATGCCGCACCGTAGTCAAAATCATACTGTGCAGAATATATCGCCGTATATCGCGGGTCAAGCACGTATGTGGCCGCAAATGTAAACATATTCGAGCCTATTTCGCCAAGACCATTATCAATCCGTCTTAAATACCTGCTACCTATATAATAATTCAAATCAGGCCAGCGCAGGTGCGAAAAACCAACATTAAGCTGCTGAACCACACCGCTTTGCATATCAAAATTCAAATCAGACAATACCGCAGTAGTATCACTCAGACGCCAGATATAGTCGGCGCCGATATAATTACGCCTCGGCCCAAATATGTTGCCGCTGCGTCTGTCGTATCGGTCTTGTGGATTCAGCAACGGGCTGAACCTGTTTACCAGCGGAATAAAGGGCCTGTTCCAGATGAACCGGTCCGGCCCCGCAGACGCATCATCAGAATCATTCACCCAGGTAACGTCCATATCCAGCCGCATCCAGTCAACTGTTCGCTGCTTATCACCAATGCCTCTCTTGGTTTGCAGCCGCTGTGAAATACCTACGCTCAATGTATCACGTTGTTCGATAACCGAGTCGCTTTCAGTGTAAGCCACAGCCGTCAAATACGGCCTTATCAAATGCCGCAGCTGGTTCAAGTCCCAGAGCTGCGATTTGACATCAGGAAAAACCTTCCAGTACGGTTGCGACGATACACGAACACCGGTTTCACCAAACCAAACATCATCTTCCCTTTCCACCGTTTCACCGTCAAGCTCACTATAGAAACCCAGCCCATCTTCATACGCCACCGTCCCCGCTAAAAAAGGTACAACCTTCGCCTTGCCAATCATCATCGGCATATCAACCTCGTTTCTCGTTGACATAAACGTAAAGAACTGCTCCGGACCCGCCGGCACACTATCCGCAGCGTAACGCTGACGAAATCGGCTGACCTGACTGTCACTGTAGAATGTCAGCTTATCGTCGAGAAACGACTGGCCGGTCCAATGGAATTCAGCACCGGGCAACTCTTCCAGCTTATCGACAAAATCATTTGTTCGAATCTTGCCCAATAAGGAAAGGCCCCAGTTGTCCTCAATACGCTTCATGTGAACGAGGGTCTCCTGCTGCTTACCCACATAAAACTCGTTGCGATAAAAACTCTCAAGAAAATTCTCGTCGGATATATAACTGACCTCAGTGGTAAGCTGCCAGTTGTAAGGAAGAAATTGCCTGTGCCGCCAGCTGAACCGACCGCGAAGCTCACGTTCCGGGTCAAGATTCTTGCGAGTTCTGCCGAGATAGTCCTCACCCTCATCGTTAATTACATAGCCCAAAATCCTGCCGAAATAGTTCTCTTTTTCATAATCGACCTCTATCCCGCCGCCGAAACCGCGTTCGCTGTAATAGTCCAGCGCAAGAGTGGTTTCCGTTCCTTCCGGCTCTTCCAATCCCAGTAACCGGGACAGAAACCATCGCGTCTCGACCAGCGTCCCCCACCTGTCGTCATGCCCGACGTGTACACTTTTGAGCGGAATATCAGACCTTTGCAGATTACTGCGTATAAAAGGCCAATAGAAAATCGTCTTATCGTACATCTTCAAACGCACATCACGCATCTGTGCATCGTAGCTGCCCTTGGACAGCCTGCCCTGCTGTTCGTCAATAGTCGTCGTATCGGTGATAATCACACTCGAAGCAGTAAGTGAAATCTGAGGCAGGTAAAATTCACTCGTTGTCAGGGTGATATCATCAGCCGCAAAAATATTTTCCGCCACCTGTTTTAACTTCGCCGCCCTGACATAAATCGGAACCCTTCCGGAGACATCGAAAGTTTTCATCACCGCATTTACCGCAAGCGCCTTTTTTGCCTCGAAGTTATAATATATCTCATCGGCCCGAATCGTTCGCCGACCCTCGGTCATCAAAACATCGCCGCACAAATAAACCGCCCCTACAGCCCCGCTGGCCAAAATACCTCCACCACCTGATTCCTTCTCGCCGGTATCAGGCTCCTGACCCGAATAGAATATAACCGCGTTATCAGCCTGCAGCTCCAGCAGACCACCCTCTTCATCCTGTTTTTGCCACAGATAGAACCTGCCTATCACCGTCCCAATCTTTGCTTTATCGTCCCACTCTATCTTCGGAGCAGCCTCACCGGCGCCCGATAGGTTAATCGGATACCGAAAGCGCGGCTCTTTCGCTTCCGGCTCAGCGCCAACATCAGCCGGCTCTTCCGGCTCCGCTCTCTCCGCCGCCGGCTTAGGCTCTCGTGGCTCGGCCTCAACACTCATCGGCAAAATCTTAGCCTCCCGCAGCCCCGCAAAGGCCTTTGCGTAAAGCTCTAATCCACGGGCCTCGGCGATTTCCCTCTTGTCCGCCGTCACAAAAACTTCGCCGCTAATGCCGAACCGAATCACCATCACCTGCCCTTGCTCAAGCACCGTCTCACTCAGGTCGGTCATCCTGGCGCCTTTGGCTTTCTTAACCGATACACCGCCCTGCAAATATACCTTTGCTTTATAACCAATACGGGCCCCATCGCCGGCTTTCTGTCCTTGGCGGACTGCGCTTTCCGCCATCCCCACAGAGCCGGGCACCAGCCAAACTACGGCATTATCGCTGGAAAACTCATTAGCGCCAATCGACATCGAAAACCCGTCACGGAAAACCAGAATATGCTCACCTGTGCTCAATTGATGGCTGATAACCGCTCGTCCTGCCATGTGCAAATCCTGGCCAACAAAGGCGCTGGCTCCGGGAATCGGCTGGTCCCCACCGTCAATAGCCGACCTGACCGTCCCAGACAGCAAAACTAACAAAACTAAAATAAACAGCGTTCTATATTGCATTACAGCTCTTATATTTGGCTTTATACTTCGCTCGACTGTTTACCTAAAGGCGCACCCACTTCGGCCCGCAATTCAGCCCGCCACAGGAATTTATCGCAGATTATAGCGGGCTCCAGCGCCAAAGCCAGCAAAAAAGCTCTCATAATCACGATAACTTGATTTATCTGTAAGTTCCTTAAGTCTTCTGCAAAATCGAGGTTAGGCATACTTTGAAAAGAAAAAATTGTCTTTCTATTTTTTCTTTTCAAACAATAAATTATTGCCAGCAAGCTGCTATTTGATTATTTAAGAACATCAAAAACCTGATTTTCTTAAATAATATATGCCTAACCTCAATTTTGCATAACTCTACATACTTTCTCACAAAAAGAGGTCTATGGCAAATAAACCAAAACCCACAGAAAGGCTAATATGGCTAAAAATGACTATTCACAATACCAGAAGGACGTTATATCAGGCTATTACAACAACCTTGATACGATAATGCTCGGCAAACTAAGCGAGCTGGTTACAGAACTCTACTTGGCCGATACTCAGGCCAAGCAAAATCGGCTCTGGCAAAGGGCCAACAAGGCTATGGTAAAGCTCAAAGTCCCCCCGGCTATCATTGACCACATTATGGAGAAAAAAGATGTGGAAGTTTTAGCCAAAAACCTCCAGGATTGGCTAACTAAAAAAAAGAAATAACGAACCAGCGATCTGTTATTCTCCCCCGCTCCCTATTCTCCCTTCGATATTCCCCCCCTGTCTGTCGTCTGTCCTCTGCCTTCTGTCATCTGTGGCTAACTAACGTGCCAGGACCTCGATGTCCTCTGCGCTTAGGGCCCGGTTGTAGATGCGAACATCATCAACTCGGCCCCAGAAGAAACTGCCTCCATCCGGATTCCAGTATGCAATCTATTCAGCAGGTTCAACCGGCGGAATTTCCTCAAACAAATGCTCAGCAAGGACAATCAGGTCCTGAACATCCACGATACCATCGCCCCAAGGCATCGGACCAATATCACACAATGGGTAGTCCTCACCCCAGTGGTCAACAATAATGCACATGTCGGCAGAATCGACAACTCCGTCCCGGTCCACATCGGCAATGTTGCCTGCATCAGACAGCGACCTGCTCGCCTGTAATGTACCGCCATAAGCCCCCATGTTTGTGCAGATACCATGTGGCCATAGCTCCGGCTTCCAATCTGAAACCGGATCTCCAGCGTCAATGCATGGGCTGGTAACATCATCCTGATCCCAGGTTTGGCTATCAGGATTCCATCGAGCGGCCTGCGATTTCAGATGGTAGTCGTCATTGTTTGGATCGGCAAAACACGGATCGGCGTCGATGTTGCCCGCGCCCCAATCAAGCGTACAGCCGCCCCTCACATAGGCCGCTGCCTGTCCACCGGCTACGTTGCTGTAGGCTACGCTGAATACTGTAGGAGCCTGCTCCAGATAAATCTCGTTCCCCGTGGTAGCTGTATCTATCCCCGCCTGGATAGTGTCGAAATCATAGTTTGCTCCAGAGCCTACAGTAATTGTGGCGGCCTGTGCCAGACCGGCCATTACCAGGAAAAACATAGATATTCCCAGGCAGGTTTTCAAATTTGCTTTGTTAATCCTTTTGAACTTTCCTTTTTGCCCACCAGGGCAATAAAAAACGGCGCAGAAAATGAGATTTACATTCCGGCTGGATTAAATCGGCCAGCGAAAAACCTCGTAAATATAATGAATTGCACACCCTTTTCTCCTTATTGCTTGTCACTGAAAATCTCGAAAGCCAAAGTAATTATACACTCTTACTTCACGCTGTCAAGCAAATTGCACAAAAATCCGATACCGTGCTAATCTCATAGAAATTTGGCCTTTGCTTTGGGACAGTTGTCGTGATATACTATACTTGGCCAACAAGGGCCGACAAACTGGCAATTTGCGTTTTCACAACACTAACCTGCTCCAGTGGAGGCAAATATGGCCGAAGAACATTCTGCTTCAACAAAAATTTATCCGACCAAAGAGCTTGGCAAGCTTAGTATCCTTGATATGTTAAATTACTTTGAAAAGCGCGGTGCTATGCGGGTCTCCGATTTGCATATCAAGGTCGATGCCCCGCCTGCATATCGCATCGACGGCGACCTGGTCAAACTCAAAGGCCCAACCGTAACCCCACAGATGGCAAAGCAGCTCCTCTATCCGCTTCTAAGCAACGAAAATCTGCGCAAATTCCGGGCCCGGCACAGCGTCGATTGCTCTTACCGGCTCGGCTCATTGCAGTTTCGAATCAACATCTTCCGGGAAAACGACGGCATAGCCGGAGCAATCCGCGCCTTATCACTGGATATACCGAAAGTTGAGGACATCGGCTTCCCGAATGACGTCTGGAAGGACATCATCAATCGCAGGCACGGCCTGGTCCTAATGACCGGCATCACAGGCGCCGGTAAATCCACAACAATCGCCTCACTAATCCACCGAATCAGCGAAAAAAGTGCCTGCCGAATTATGACCGTCGAGGACCCCATCGAATACATCTTCCCCCAGAAATACTCCATCATCTCCCAGCGCGAGCTCGGAAGGGACGTCGAATCCTTCACTGCAGGTTTGAAAGAAATGCTCCGTCAGGACCCTGACATAATATTCGTGGGCGAGATGCGAGACGCCGAGACTATATCTATGACCCTTATGGCCGCCGAGACGGGCCACCTCGTCTTCTCCACACTGCACACAAGAGATGCGACCGGCACCATAACACGGATACTGGACTACTTCCCAGCAGGCCGACAATCTGAGGTCCGTAATCAAATGTCCCTGGGTTTGGCTTATATTATCTGCCAGAAGCTCATACCAAAAAAGGATGGAACCGGCAGAATTGTAGCAATGGAAATACTTAATAACAACTACGCCACTGCCAACCTCATACGAACCGGTAAAATAGAGCAAATTTATTCGCAACTGCAAACAAAGACCCGAAACAGGCCGGATGAAAAAATGCTGACGTTGGAAAAACATCTGGCTATGCTCGTAAAAAAGGACAAGGTTGACCTGCTGGAAGCTAAAAAATGGGCCAACGACCTCAAAAGCTTCACTGACTGCATGCAGCGGGACTAAATGGGAGGATGCGTGGATGCGTGGATGAGTTAGCGTATCAATACACATAAACTCATATACTCATTAACGCATTTACTCATTAACGCAATACGATACTATGACAATCCAGTTTTTTTGCCCCAATTGCAATGAGATAATCGGTTTTCCTGATAAGCACGCCGGAAAGCGCGCACGATGCACAAGTTGCGGCCGGCTTTTCATAATCCCTTCCGAAAACTACAAAAAGCCCAAAAAAATCGAACCACCCAAAGAAAAAGGCGAGCCGATACCCGGCTTTTACCGCGCTGTCTTTGTTGACAATTGGAAGCTGTTTTTCGACTCCGAAAACGTCACTTCACTGGTCTTTGTAATTGCCGTTGTGTGCTTCAAATTCCTCACAGCCGGTTCGCCCTGTTGTGCTTTCGTAACACATTTTGCCGTCTGGGGCTGGCTGCTCGGTTTTTACCTCAACATTATTTACGAGACGGCTTTTGAGATTGATAAGCTGCCCGAAATTTACCTCGGAACCAGCATTACCTTCTTATGGTACATCATCAAACCGCTTTTTCTTTTCTCCGTTACTATGGCCGTCGTCCAGCTACCATTCATCATCGTACTTGTGCTGCGTAAAGATGAAGGCCTGACAATCGAGAATATTCGGCAGGCCGAGTTTGGTTTGCTGCACGTTCTATTTATCCTTGGCCTGTTCTTATTCCCAATTGCCATATTAACTACAGCCATCGGAAAAGATATTACGCTGTTCAGGCCCAATTACCTTCTTCGTCCTATATTTAGAGCCTTTGTACCTTATGTTGTAACGGTGCTTTTACTTATCGCTGCCGCTCTTCTCGAAACCCAGACAACCCAATACACCGGCGCCGGCTTGCTAACAACCGCAGGCCATCTGGCGATGAATTTTACCGTCCAGCTTATCGCCATAATTGCGATGCGCTCAATCGGCCTGTTCCACCGACACTATAGCTGCCATCTCGCCTGGTAAACCCCGCAGCAATCTCAAAAATAATTAGCTCCCAGTTTTATACCGGCGGTTTCTTTTCATTTAGCCCTCGCCGGTAAGCTTGCCCTGAGCGCAGCCGAAGGGACGGCGTACATGCAATACGCGATACGCAGTAATCGGCAAATCGCAGAACCACCCCCTTTGAACCGAGTAAATTAAGAAAGGGGCCTATACAAATTTATCGGTATAAGCCCCTGATTGATGCGAAGTCATCGGGTATCAAATCTTGACTGAGGCTATGGCCATAGTTCCTCTTCAAGCCACGATTCCATCAAGATGGCACGGTCCTCGGCGTCAACTACTCCATCGGCGTTCAGGTCGGTACGCAGAGGGTTGAAGACTGATATATCAAATGCCATGTCATCAGTAAGCAGGAAAGCGTCTATCTTAGCTCCATCTTCCCTGTAGGTGATTTCCACAGTATAGTTCCCGGCTTCCATCGTGAAGAGCACTGTTTTGTCGGCGTCGTCCATGCTCCGGACAGGAGTCCACATCCAGCTACTGCTATTCACTACTCCCCATCTTACCCAGCCGGTGTCGTTATTCCTGTTGGTCGTAGCCCCCTGAATTCGGAGCCAGAAGGAATCGTCCTTGCCGTCGGGGCAGAGCGTCCGGCCAAGGAGCTGGTAGACACCACCCGAGACATAGATATCATAAGTAGCGCTTTGGTCTTCGTTGGGACCGCCGCTACTACCGGGCCGACACTCCATATACTGTCCGCCGGAGGCTTCAGGGTCGTCCCACAACAGCATGGGCTCGCCTATCGTATCGGCTGACTCTACTTCACGATAAACTTCGACAACATCTTCAGGACGTACTGATTCACTGCCCAGCTCACTTTCCAATATCGCAAGGTCTAACTCGTCAACAACGCAGTCGTCATTGAAATCGCATTTGGGCTGTCCAATTTCAAGCCTGCATCTGGGTATATACACTCGGATATCATCAAGGTACAAAGTGCCGGTACCCCCAGTCTGAGGATTATCCTTGTTGCCCACACCGATGCATATCTTCTTGATAGCGGCCGGATTTAGTCCCGCATCGCTTAACTCACTCAGTAAAATGTTCCACTCCTGCCAGCCGTCTAATTGAACAGCGGCCGGGTCATCGTGAGTGATGACCTTTTCTGCACCTGTGCTGTCTCCAATCAAAATGTACAATGGCTCATCCGAGTTACCCGGGTCACCTTCGAACCATAAGGTTAACGATTTAAGATTATTCGCCGTCCAATCTTGTGGCGTCTCCCATTCACGCCGGACCTCTGATATACCCGCTACGCTGTTATTGTACATAAACGGTGCTGACTTCCCGCCGCCATGAACGACATTAGCCTCAAGAGACCAGCCTGTAAAATAGCCCATTGTTGAGCCGTTTGTTGAAGGATTGTCTAATCCATCTAACCAGGTATAATATACAAGGTTGCTGCCCTCTTCCCCTGCCACAATGTCGTTGTAGGACTCAAAGCCATCCACGACAATAAAGTTAGCAACGGTAAAGCCCCACACATCGCCTTTCCACGGACTACCGGGCTGGGCATCATTGACCTCGTCGATACGCCAGTAGTAAGTCTCGCCCCATTCAAGAGGTTCAGGCAACGTATGACTGCCAACAGTCTGCCGGCCTTTATAAATGTCTGTGCCGGTTACCTCTGCGGACATTACCTCGGAAGAGCTCGTGCCAATGTACAGTTCATGCTGGGCCCCGTAAATCCCACTTCTCCACGTCAGAGTTGGACCCTCCGGCACGTCTTTAGCCCCATCACGCGGGTAGGGAAGCGTAGCATATAACTCTAACGGTATCAGCTCCCTTATCTCGGCTTGCGTCAGAGTATGGTTGTAAATTCGGATATCGTCAATAGAGCCTATGAAACTGCCCCCGACGGGTCCAACTCCCTGGCCAATCCGTATTATATGTCCCTCCGCATCGTCGCCCGAGTCGAAATCACCCCTGGTGGCCATCAGCTCCGCATCCACATAGAAATTCCATAAGTCATAGGAATCTTTATAGTCCTGCTCTTGTGAAAATACTACGTGATGCCACTGGCCGTCCCTTATGAAGGTCGGACTCGTCAGAGCGCCAACCCAGCCCTGGTACATATCCCATTGGCCCGCTGAATTTATACCGAATACTCTGTCGTTTTGTGAGTGTACCGTAGGATCCAGTTTACCTATAGCACTCATAGCAAAAACTCCGGTCGCCGACGATTTGACCCACAGGGCTATCGTAACATCCGAACCGCCGATTTCAATCCCCTTCGGACCGGCAACATCTATGTAGCCGGTACCGTCTAACTCAACACAGCCGCCGAGTTTTCCATCTGCCCATATTACACCTTCTTCAGTTAAGGTGCCGTCATGCCCATTACCTGTGGCATCCTGAGCAACCGTTCCGGAGCCTTCGTCAAAGGGCAGGTGCGCTACGAGAGCCGCTGAGACATTGCCCGTTATGCTCACCACCAAAACAGAATAAACCAGAAAAAACAATTTTCTACACATAATAGTTCTCCTTAAAAGTAAAATACCAATACTTTGGCTGCTCTTACTATTACTAATTTGTCACTTACGGTTCCGGTGGATAAAGACGAATGTCATCGAAGTACATTGTACCTGTACCGCCGGTAACGGAGCTAAGACCAATAGTAATCGAATTGACATTAGTAAGGTTAACACCCTGGTCGGCAAACGCCTGTAAGGGGATATTCCATTGCGTCCATCTCGTTATCGTTGCTGCGTCTGGGTTATCGTTATCTACCCTTGCAGTGCCGTTGAGAGCAACGTATAAAGTCTCAGCAGCGTTGGTTGAACTACCTCTGAACCAAATTGTCAGGGTATCGACACCATTGACTGTCCAGTCACGATTGGAAGTCAACGTCAGAGTCGCCTCGGATTTTCCAACACTATTGTCGTAAGACATTGGCATCGACTGATTACCGCTATTAACGATAGTTTGCTCTGCAAATGGAGGTTGGTCATAACCTATGAGAGCACCATTTGTTGGATCGTCATATCCGTCTATCCAGGCGTTAAATATCCTGTTACTATTGGGATCAGCGGGATCAAGGTCATTGTACGATTCCATATCGTCAATGATTAGGAAGTTTGCCGTAGTGAAGCTCCAGAGTGGACCTGTCCACGGGCTGTCGGCGTTGGCGTTATTGGCCTCATCGACACGCCAGTAATAAGTAGTATTCCACTCAAGCTGCCCGGGCTCATAGCTCTCTGAACCAAGGTTACCGCTTGCTTTTTTCTCAAGTGCACCTGCATCGGTTCCGAAATAAATTTCATGTGTAGCACCTAAGCCCGGTGTCCATGTGAGAACAGGTGTTTGGGTGACGTCTATAGCACCTTTAGCAGGGCTCGTGCTGCTAACGCCGCCTTCGGTTGTAAAGCTCCAGACATTACCTTTATGCGTTTCGGTAATATCAAACTCATCTACACGCCAGTAGTAAGTCTTGGCCATTTTAAGTGTGCCGGGAGTATAAGACGTACTTCCCTGTGCTGATCCACCTGTTGCGTTGTCCACTTCGTCGAAAGTTTCGCCGAAGTACACGTGATGCAATTTCGCACCGTAACCTCCTGTCCAACTGAGCTGTACATCGACATTTACAGACTCAGCACAATCGGCAGGGTCGGGGAAGTATGCAGTTTTTGGAGGAACACTGAAACTCCAGACATTACCTTTCCAAGGGCTGTTTGGCTCAGCTTCATTAACCTCATCAACACGCCAGTAGTAATTCGTGCCTGGAACTAGACCGTCAGGATAAGCAAATCCGGGAAAGCCCAGAGTTAAAGTAGTTGTGGCCTGATTACCAAGAAAGGTACCTTCAGCTCCACTGTCCACATCATCAAAATTCTCACCGAAATACACATCGTGTGAGATTGCAAGATCTCCCGGCCTCCAGGAAAGGTTCACCCATGTGTCGGAAAGCATGGCCCCGTCGGCAGGCTTGGGGCCTGAGGCAAGTGGATACTCAGAAGAACCAGCAGTGTAGAACATCATGGCGACCTGGGCATCGGTCAGCACCTCGTCATAGAAAGCAAGAGCGTCCATCTTGCCATCAAATTTTCTGCCTGTCCCATTCATCCGACCAAGCTTCAATTCACCTGCGCCATAAACAATGCCGCCCAAAGTCGGCCAGCTTTCGCTGTTGGCTTCCACAAAGGCCTCATCCACACTGCCACCATCCTGGAGAACGTTCATGGTGACATTACCATCGAGATCGTGACGTAGAACAAGCAGGATCCAGGTTCCCACGGCCATATCCCTGGTGTGGATATTTTGGGTATTTGAGCCATCCTGTCTGGACATAAACTTGAAGTTGTCCGTATTGTCACCACTGTGCGTAAACAGACGATAACTGTCCGTTAGACCTCCATCTGCAACCGAAATGTCAATAAATCGAGTGTGAGCACCAAATTCCACATCCGAGTTGATCCAGAGCGAAATCGAAAAATCGCCGGTGAATCGAAAGTCTTCACTGCTGGCAAGGTCGATAACTGCACCGCCATCCCCGGCAAAATCAATACCGGATCCGAATCTTCCGTCAACGTCAAGAGTGTCGCTGCCTCCCAACGTGGCAACGTACAGACCGCTTTGGTCCGTTGCCGTGGTTCCGCTGGTTTCTTCAAAATCCCACCTCGCAACCTCGACGGCGTTGCAGGCCTGCGAGACCACCAAAACAAAATAAATCAGAAAAATCAATCTTCTACACATAATAATCCTCCTTCACCCCGTCCCGTCTTTGCCGCAAGGCGTCCCTTTCGGGACTGCGGACAACGGGCGGGATTCAAAAAAAGTTATAAAACCTGCAATGTTTCAGCTACACACCAAAACACTATTTGTCTTTAACAAACAAATTCAAACGAAAAGGAGCGATAATAATTTTCATACTCATTACATCGTCTATATCTGTACAGGACGATTTTGCGACTTGACACTGCCTCCTTCTTTCAAACACCCAAGACTAAACACATTTCTCATCTCGAAGGGCCAAAATCCATAGATACTCGCTTATACGAGTAACGGCACCGCTAATAACATTTGTACCAAATTAGCCGCTTTACTGTCAAGGATTTTATGCCTTTCGTACAAAATTTTTGCAAAGACGTGGAACTCGCTAAATGGAGTCTATGGATGCCTCTTTCATACTCGGCATCTGGTCACCGAAAAAATTAAAGACCATGCAAGGCTGGCTGAAGCATACATTCTGAACCATACATTGCACGGGTGAAACATACCGGCCTTCTGAAAAACCGCTTGAGTGTCCCTGAAAGATACTCCTGCAATACTAAATACCAAAAACAAGCGGCCTTTCCATATCCAACATCTGTAGAGATTATTTATAAAATATGTTGAATATTGGCTCACGTCATCGTATCGTAGATACAACAAAGCCGGCATGTACCTAAATCGGCATTGGAATAGTATGTAGGATTAAAGGGTGACTTGTCTGTCGAAACATGATACCTCTCGTAAAGAAGGATTCATGGCCGGAAAGACATCCTGCCCGACTACCTGTCATCGAATAAAAAAGAAAGGGATTCATTATGGATGTACGAAGCAAGACTCACAAACCTTCAACCTCCCGCCGTGAGTTTCTAAAGAAAACCTCCGGCGCTTTAGCTGGCGCGACGCTCGCGGGCGCAATTGGCACGCGGGCCTTTTCCGCCGAACAGAACACCATCAGGATAGCTCTGGTCGGGTGCGGCGGACGCGGAACCGGCGCCGCGGTCAACGCCCTCTCGACCAAAGGGCCCACTCAACTCGTCGTGATGGCTGATGTATTCGACAATCGCCTGCAGACGAGCCTAAAGAGTCTCTCCACACAATTCCCCGGGCAATTGGACGTCCCCCGGGACAGGCGGCTGCTCAGTCTGGATGGGTACAAAAAGGCCATCGATGCCATCGCTCCCGGCGGTGTCGTTATCCTGGCCACGCCTCCGGCTTTTCGCCCCATCCACCTGGAATATGCGGTGGCCAGAGGCTGCCATGTGTTCATGGAAAAATCGTTCGCCGTCGATGCTCCCGGCATTCGTCGGGTGCTCAAGGCCGGAGAGCAGGCCACAAAGAAGAAACTAAAGATCGCCAGCGGATTGATGAGTCGGCACTACAAGCCGCTCGAACAGGCGGTCCGCAAACTGCACGAAGGCATTATCGGCGAGGTCATCACCTGTTGGGCCTACCGTGAGCACGGCCCGGTGGGTTTGGCTCCAAAACCACCTGGGTTTAGCGAACTCGCCCATCAGATCCGCAACTACTCCAGCTTCACCTGGCTCAACGGCAGTTTTATCCTCGATTGGCTAATCCACAACATCGATGTCTGCTGCTGGTGCAAGAACGCCTGGCCGGTATCGGCACAGGGTCAGGGCGGACGACAAGTCCGTACCCAGCCCGACCAGTTGTTTGACCACTATTCGGTGGAGTACACTTTTCCCGATGGTACGCGACTGCTCGCCCAGGGCCGGCATATGGATAACTGCTGGGGCTTCTTCGGCGACATTATACATGGCTCGAAGGGTTCGGCCGTTCTGGGCGAAGGAATCCTAAAGCCCCGCATCTTCAAAGGCCACCTGCAAACCTCTGAGAATGTTATCTGGGAGTACGATGGGCCGCGCCACAATGCCTACCAGAATGAGCACGATTTGCTGTTCGAAGCGATTCGCAAGGACATCCCCTACAACGAGACCGAACGCAGCGCATACGCCGCCATGGCCGGGATCCTCGGACGTATGGCCGCCGAGTCAGGCCGGAGGATTACCTGGGAACAAGCAATGGCTTCGAACCTGGAATTGGCTCCGGGACTGGACCACTACACGATAGAATCCGACCCGCCGGTCATGCCCAACACCCAGGGCCGCTACCCTGTCGCAATGCCCGGACAGACAAAGGTGCTCTAAAAAAAGATTGAGGTGACGTATGTGTGCACGGCTCGGCTGAGCTCGCCGAAGTCCGCACACCAATATTAGCTCGTGAACATCTGAAAATTCGCATTTTGAATTTGTTTTGTTCGTCCTCCGCAGCCCCGATTGCATCGGGGCGGAGGATGGAGATTTCGTGCCTTCAACAGCTAAAAAGCTTCTCGACATACGCAATACAATATACGAAATATAAGCTACGATCGTCGAATTTTGTTGCAGCCTACTCGATACCCAGGACATCAGCCATTGAATATAAAGCAGCTTCTTTTCCGACGAGCCATTCTGCCGCCCGCAGTGCTCCCCTTACAAAAGTGTCTCTACTGTTGGCGGTATGATTGAGAGTAACGGTTTCACCGAGCGTCCCAAAGATTACCGAATGGACACCGGTGATATCGCCCGCACGGACGGCGTGCATGCCGATAGCGCCTTTTTGTCGCAGGCCGTCTCCGCTCCTACCGTGAGTGAGAGATTCACCGAAATTCCTGCCGGTCGCCGCACAGATATTCTCGGCTAAGGTAAGAGCACTGCCGCTCGGTGCATCTTTTTTGAAGCGATGGTGCTGCTCGATTATCTCAACATCGTATTCGTAGCCGAGCATTGTTGCGACCTTGCCAACGAGATTGAACAGAACATTCATACCGACACTCATATTAGTGCCGTATATAACGGGGATTTTCTCAGCAGCCGCTTTGAACTTTTCTCGCTGCTGATTGCTTAGGCCGGTAGTGCCCGATACCAGAGCGACGTTATTTTCGAGACAGTAATCAATAGTTTTGTCTGCTGCTTCAGGCTGCGAAAAATCAATTGCCACACATGCCCCAGCGACTCCCGTCGCAAAACGGGGCTGCGGGTCACCGGCAGCCGGAAACACATCGGTCAGCTTAACATTGATTGGCCCTGCTGCCGCCACAAGGCCGGCGTCTTTGCCGATATCGGGATGGCCCTGTCTTTCGACTGCTGCTACAATATCGAACTCGCCGGACTCGGCAGCTAAAGAAAGGACACGCTTGCCCATCCGACCGGCGGCACCAACAACTACGAGTTTAGGTTTCATTTTTCGACTCCTTTAAGCCTACCAGTGGAATAAGTAAACTAACTCGTGCTATAAATAAGTTTGAAGTATCCAAAGCGCCTAACGTTTGGAATTCACTTTAGCTCACTTTAGGCACTTTAGCTCACTTTAGGCACTTTCCTGACAACCAATAACCATTTAAGTTTACCAGCAAAAAATATAACCACCGCACCGCTCATTTACAAGCCAAAAGGATTATTCGCTTGATTATCCCTACCGGCCGACATTAAATCCGCTATAAATCTTCTCCTTTGAATCGCGTTATTTCTTGTTATAAAGTTTCTAACCCGGTAAAATACTGCGGATTTATGTGTTTCACAAAAGGCCAATTTATGCCCTGTAATGAAAAATTGCATATTAGGAGGAACCACAATGCAAACTAACAAAACCTGTACTAATTCCGGCTGCCCCCTCACAATGAATCGTCGCAGTTTCCTGACAACTGCAGGAACCGTGGCGGCGGCTACCAAAATTGGCTTGCTCGATTTCGCCTCTTCGCTGTACGCTGCCCAGCCGAAACCCACAACCAAACCGCTCATCCAGGCGGTCTTTGCCCGCCCGAAGGTTGAAAGGTACTGGATGGGCTGGCCCGGCGCAGCATACGACATAAAAGCCCGTCAGCGCCAATATACAGAAATACTCACCTCTGCCGCCAAGAAGTTCGGTGTCCGGCTCGACGTCAGGAGTGAGCCTCTCGACAGCGATAACGCAGTCAGCGCATACCTCGAACAGCTCAAGAAACAACCCCCGGATGGACTGGTGGTTACCTGCATGTGCCTGCACTACGCTGGTTCCGGTTCGTGGCCTCACGTCAACAACATCGCCAAGAACCGCGGCAAAATCCCGACCATTGTCTTCAGCCCTATGGGTACCTCCTTTACCTCACACCTCCAGGGAACCCGAAACATCCCCGGCGTCTTTGCCGCCGCGACACAGGACCTCGACTGGCTCGAATTCGGCATACGGATGCTCAATACCATCTGGCAGATGAAGAACACGCGAATCTGTATCGTCGCAGGCAAAAAGACCGAAGATAAGAAGCTCAACGTCATCGGTACCACGCTCCACTACATACCAACCAAACGCTTCCTGGACGAGTTCAAGAAGGTTCAGGATAGCGATGAAGTGCGAGCCATGGCCGACTACTACACCAAGAACGCCAGGAAAATCGTCGAACCGACAAAGAAAGACATCCTCACTGCTGCCAAGAACTACTTCGTTTGCCGGCGCCTCATGGCCGCTGATAATTGCCAGGGCTTCTCGATGGATTGCTTAGGCCCAGTTAGCCGACGCCTGATAAAGCCACCCTGTATGGCTTTCTCCCGGCTACGCGACGAGGGCGGGCTCGGAACCTGTGAAGCCGACTGGAACGCTGCTATCTCAACCCGGCTGACGAACCTTCTATTCGACCGGCCGGGCTTTATGCAGGACCCCGCGCCCAACACCGTCAATAACACACTGATGGGGGCCCACTGCACGTGCGCAACCAAACTCGACGGTTTCGACAAGTCACCAGAACCCTTTATACTCCGCACCCACTCCGAGTCGAACGTCGGCGTCGCCATGCAGGTCCTCTGGCGGATAGGCCAAAAGGTTACCATTATGAAATTCCAGGGTCCCGAATCCATCATCCTCGGCACCGGTCGCGTGCTTCGCAACATCGATACTCCCCCCGCGGGAGGCTGCCGTACTTCCCTCGAGCTTGAGCTGGATGATGTGCCCGACTGCTGCGACACAAAAGGATTCCACCAGCTCTTCATATACGGTGACCTGGAGCTCCCCTTCAAGGCATACTGCCAGCTCGCTGGGATAAAAGTCGTCCACATCTGACACTTGGATGGCAGGTGTAATTTGAAAAAAATTTTTAAGACTTACAAAAAAACTGTTATGAGAGAAAGACAAGCGGCGCTGATACTGGACAGGAGAATAATGTTGTCAGTCGCCCTAATATCTATCGCCCTTGGTTCGTCGGTCCCGGCTATGGAAGTCAAGACGGGTGACGGACTGGCGATGACCCTCAGTGAGGACGGTCAGGTAAAAAGACTCTCGGCAGGTGGTTTGGAACTCTTTTCGCCGGGCACGGTTGGTGGTTTTCTGTTAGGGGAATATCAACTCAATTCGGGGCCTGAACTGTTGGAGAACGGCGGCTTCGAGAAGCCTGCGGGATTCCGGATGAGCGGAGGCTGGCATAGAGACACAACGTTCGCTCGTTCGGGCAGTGCGTCACTTTGTCTGGATGTACCCCAGAAAGGGGAACTGATCATCCGCACTCCACTCAAATCCGATACTACCTACATAATCACGTTCTACGTGAAGTCCGAAAATCTGGATGGGCGCCCTATCCTGCACCTCCGCCGATTGGATGCGCAGGGAAAGTATATCCTGGGTCAGGCTAACATCGAGTACCTGGGCATCTACCACTCTGACTGGGTTCGCTGCCAACATACCTTTCAAACGCTGCCCGGCACCGTTGGTGGAGAACTTATGTTCCACGTGGTCTCTGGCAAGCTGCTTGGGAAAGTCTGGATGGACGATCTGAGTATCCGCGAACTTCCACTGCCGAAGCCCGTTGCTCTCCGAGGTAAAGTCGCCCCGGTACGTGATGGAGTGCAGTTCCGGAGTGAGGAGGATGGCATCCATATAGAAGCGACCATTCGTGGGCTTTCCGATCGGATCGCCATTGAGGGAATGCTTCGCGACACTACAGGCAAAGACCGGTGCGTTCAACTGACTTATCGCCTGCCTGTGGCGGCGACAGGCTGGCGCTGGCATACAGGGCTGGACAGCTTCCAGACTATCGAACCGGGGCGCTCCGTTACTAACGCGACGGAGATCGGCCGCGACACTAACCGCTATATCTCACCCTGGCCCTATTCCAGCATTGATGGTCCTCAAGTAGGATTATCGTTGGCGGTGCCTATGGACTACCCCTCGGTCTACCGGATGTGGTACGACGAGGAGGGGTACTACACCATCCGCATGGATTTCGGTCTTACCTCGGATACGAAGAAATTCTCCAGCCAGGCGAAGTTTGCCCTGGTCTTGAGCCGGCACAATCCTCGCTGGGGGATGCGAGCGGCGGCCAAGAAGTACTTCACGATGTTCCCCCGGTTCTTCGAAGTGCGCACCAGGCCAGGGGCTACTGTGCAAACTTCTCTCATCGCCAAGGTGAGGGGGCTGGAAGATTTCGGGGCCATGTATGGCGACCGCCACGGCGGGGATGTCCGCTGGATCAAGTCAGCTAACGACGCCGGGATGTATGCCATGACCTACAACGAGCCCTGGATGTGGCGATCCCGCTTCGGACAGGTGGCTCAGACCGAGCTGCCCTCAGCCAAGGACATCATCGCCTCGGAACAGCGGGACATCGACGTGTGGGATAAGAACGACTCCCCAGGTTGGGAGGCCGTGCCCCGGGCCTACTCTGTGCGGGCCTTCCTCAACTCCGTCTTCCACAACGAGTTCAGCCAGCCTGTGATGAACGGCACGCGGGCCTACCGCGCTGGCCGGGTGGTCGAATGGCTGACTAATGCCGACCCGGAGATCATCGGCCCTTATAGAGTACCTAACCGAGGGATGCTTTCCTGGACGTATGAATACGGGAGGGACGTTAACGGTGCCCAGAAACTGGGCGGCACAGCCAACGGCATCCGCTACGACTCCCTGAGCGAATGGGTGCATCTGGGCGCAGAGAACTTCCGCCGGGAGCATTTTGCCTTCGCTGACATTCCCCTGACCTTCAGCTACCGCGTTGGTCGTCCCTGCCAACTGGGCTATTTCTGCGCCCTGGAGTATATGACTTTCGTCCGCAGGGAGGTGCTCAAACAGAGCGGCATCACCTACGCCAACGGGGGCGTCAGCGTGCCCTGGTTCACCTGGCTCCTGGATGGCATCTCGCGGGAGGGCTGGCTGCCAGAGATAGAGGGCTATCAGCGGATACGGATGCTGATGTTCCAAAAAACCTGTGGTGACTGGGGCGGAGCCAGGATCGGACGGTTGTCGGAGTCGGAGATTGAGCGGCGTCTCAACACCTGTCTCACGTATACCTGGTGGCCGGGCGTTGACGGTGCGCCCCAGAAAACATTTGATCAGAAGCGGCCTATCTACAAGAAATACATCCCCGTGTTACGAGCTCTGGCTCGGGCAGGTTGGGAACCCGTTACATACGGTACCACAGAGCCCAAAAGCACCATCATCGAGCGCTTTGGTGGCGAAGGTGATCGCCCACTCTTTTTCATCGTCCGCAATACCGGGCAGATACCCTCAACTATCTCCTGTGCCATTGACGCCAGGGCGTTGGGACTCTTCGCCGACCAATTTAAGATGTTCGACGTCTTGGCGGGGGAGGAAATCGTACCGCTCAAGAGCAAGGAGACTGGTACGCTGTCTTTCTCCCTGAGAATCCCCGGTCAGACGACCGTCGTGGTGGGGGTCCAATAGTGTGGGGAGACTTGGCGCGGGAAGTGAACCCCCAATCTGAAAGGAGGCATCGATCGAGTTATGGATCTTCACCATTGAGTAGAGCAAGCGACCGGAGCTTCCGCTCGGAAATACACACATACCAACACTCAACTTCTGAACGATATCAATTATTTTCCCGATTTTCTGTTGGGTATCGCGTAAATGTGCGGATATTCCAATGAAGCCAAGAACAAATGGGGCTAACAAATCGCTACACTGGATTTTTCATTCGCTGCCGCTTATGAAAACCAGTGAACTCAACCGTTAGTGTCTAAACAAGAAGGAGAACTCATCATGGCTGATCACGTGTATCCCGTTTGGGTCGGGCACCTACTTGCGAGTCCGTTGAGAAAGCTACTTCAAAACCCAAAGAAGATTCTAGCCCCCCATATAGAGGAAGGAATGACCGCTCTCGACATAGGCTGTGCAATGGGATTCTTCAGCTTGCCGCTTGCTGAAATGATCGGTTCTCAAGGAAAGGTCATCTGTATCGATATGCAGCATCAGATGATCAAGTCCCTCGAGAAGCGATCGCTCAAGTCGGGGCTTTCCGAAAGAATGGAGACTCGCCTCTGCAAACAGGATTCCCTCGGTATTGATGACATATCTGGCAACGTTGACTTTGCACTCGCATCAGCCGTCCTACACGAGATCCCCAATCCGGCCACTCTCTTTCGTCAGATTTTTGAAGCACTGAAACCAGGTGGCAAATTCCTGGTGACTGAGCCAAAGGTTCATGTGTCAGCAAGCGATTTCGAATCGACGGTTTCTCTGGCTAGGCAGAATGGGTTTGGCGTGATCAACACGTTGCAGTCATTTTCAGGCCACAGCGTTCTTCTGCAGAAACCGGAACAGCAAAATTAACAATAAGGCACTAACGAAAATCTTCAAAGATACTGCCGCTAGCCGCGCCAGATTCTCAAGATTGACGTTAGGCAATGGAAGAGAGAAACAAGATGCAGTCAACTATTTCAATAAAACCACACCATTTTGTGGATATTATTACCTCATTTGGTACTGGCAATAGGATATTTCAGCCTCATCCCTACGGGCATGCTGTTCATACCGTTTCAGAAAAAATTGATAATAACCGAGAAGTTTATTTGAAGATAGAATTAGGCATAGATGATATTTGCAGGCCATGTGCCCACAATGTTGCTGGCTTTTGCGACGATACAATTGACACGTCCTACCGACCTTCAGCACCCTCGTCGAAAAATGAGTGGAACCTTTTGATTGATCAACGATGGTGTAAGAGATTGGGAATC
>JAIVYN010000016.1:0-26424 GCA_048635425.1 Candidatus Aegiribacteria sp. | reverse complement strand
TACCGCAGGTGAAATATTGGACTCTACGTATCCGCATAGTACTCCGTTTATTTCAATGCCATAGTACCATATCTGGGTTTCGACCTGAGCCGCTTGCGCCTGAAAGCCAGCTGAGGACACCAGAATCAAGAGTACAAGGGCGCAGATCAAACACTGTTTTTTTGAATTTTTCATTTCAATCTCCTCTGTTTTCATTTTAATCTCTACTTTTACTTTTTTGTGAACATGACATATTCAACGAGTAATAGAAATAATGGGAAAGTAATACTCAACAAGATATGTGTATCCAAACCGATAATACTTTCTCCTTTGATTATGTTTAGTGACCTAAATATTAAAAATATTATCATTCCTAATGACATGCTTTGAAGAATTCCAAAAATCCAGAAAACCTTTGCGTTCATAGAACATTGTTTCTTTAAGTTTTCCATTTCAATCTCCTTTTTTTTCATTTGAATCTCTACTTTAATTTAACGCTTCAAATACAATTTTCTTCAATCTTTTTCGCATATTAGCTATCGCCGGGCCTATTTGGGCAGCGAAAAGAATAGCGCACTTTGAGCAATTTCTGATATCTCCTCGGTACTCAGCGCATAGCTGTAAATACGGACATCGTCAATGAGGCCGTTCCAATAGCGATTCGTCATTTGCGAGTTTTCGCCGATGTAAACCGGCTCATCATTAACGCGTATATTTCCCGGGGCTTCGGCGGAAGCATCCAGGCTGCCGTCTATATACAGATATATTTTTTCTTCATCATAAACCCCGGCGACGTGATGCCAGTGTCCATCGTTGACGTCTGTATTGCCGTAGATTTGGCCCCAGCCGGTGCCCGGGACGACAAGGCCGGAGCAGGCGAATTCGAGCGTGCTCTCGCCCCAGTTCCTTTGCAGTCTCCAGGCCCTATCTCCCTTGGCAACGATGGTCTGCCAATCTCCGTCGAACGCACTGACCTTTATCCAGGCCGAGACTGTGATTTGATTGGTAATATCGAAGCTCTGGTCTTTGCCTATATCCACATAGTCACCATCTCCGTCGAAGGCAAGGGCGCCCCCTACTATGCCATCGACCCAGCTTGTATCGCCCAGGAGCGTGCCATTGTGTGCGTTGCCGCTGGAATCGACAGCAGTATTGCCGGAGCCATCATCAAGTTTCCACCAGGCAATGAGCCGGCCGGTGTTGAAGCTCCAAATATCTCCGGTTGCGATGGAGCCTTCGGGCTGAACCTCATCAACGCGCCAGTAATAGGTTGTGCCTCTTTCCAGTTCGGGCAGTCCGGCATAATCGGTTGTCACCTCGCTCAGCAGAGACATGTTGTCAATGCTGGTGCCAAAGTAAACTTTGTGCTCGGTTACATTTGTTCCGGGCATCCAGCTCAGCTTTAATCCTGTAAGCGTTGTACCCTCTGTTCGGTTGGCCGGCTGTGGTTTAATGGCCCTGGGCCTGGTGTTCAAGGGCATAGCTTCAAGTTGAGCTAATTCCCCAGCGCTAACATCTCTTGCAGTCAAGTCCCCAAAGATTATCCTGTACTTGCCATCTTCAATTTTCCACCGCATCAGAACGGCGTGGGGGAACTCCGCCGTTACCTTATCGCCGTAGTATGCAAAGTCTTTATCTTCCATTACTAATCCCGCGGAGAACCGAATAGCCATCTCCAACCCAAATACCCTCTTCTCATCTCCCGGTTTGGGAGGCCAGGGCGGCTCGCCACCGAATGTTGCCAACAGCCCAGCCCGAAGCTCCCGCGTCATGGTCATAACCGACATATCACTCGGATACCTCCCATCAGCATACTCAGCAAAGAAGGCTAATCCCTCCACGATGCTTTTCTCATCCGCCGAGAGCTCCACATCAGCGACCAGCTTGTAATCATCCGGTATGTCAGGCTCAAACTCGTGGGGGTCAATCTCGATATCCCACTTATAGCCATACGTGACCAAATCGAGCACCTTTTCGCCGTCTTCTGCAAAGACTTCGATTTGGAGTCTCACGGGTAAATCGTTCTCGAGGGCAGCCCAAAGACGGGCGACCACGTTGTCAATCATCTCTCCTGCAATTTCTGCAGCTACACCTCTTGCAATTTTAGGGTCACGGCACTCGATACCTTCAACTTTAATACCATCTATTGTACTGCGTCCCAGCTCCACATACTCATATTTCATGAATTCTTCGACCAGCTTTCTTGGGTCATAAAATTCCTTCTGCACCTTCTCGAAAAGCTCATCAGTTAACGTCATACGCAAATACGTTTTTTGGCTGGGTATAATCGTTACAGCAACCCGGTCCAGTATCGAAAGATAGCCTTTCGTGCGGAGTTTACCTTCTTTGTATGTGTTCGTGCGGATGCCGTGCTCTTCTGAAACCCAGCCCCGGACTTCTAATTCCACACTTTCCTTTTCTTCGAGCAGTCCTACCATATTCAGTTTCATACGGTATGCAAACGCCCCAACCTTTTGGATATTGTTAAGTACCTCGCCCCAGGCGACACCATTGCCATCGCCAATGATGTTGAGCCCAAAAAGCACAGCAATAATTACCATAGCCGCCGCAGCCAGTTTTGTAATTTGGTTCTTTGTGAGAAACTCCAATAGAATATGCTGCCTTGGTTGCCTTGATTCTGTCAGAGTTTTGGAAAAATCCCTCGAGGTCTGTTCGGCAATTCTTTGTACGTCGGCCGGTATATCTTCGGCGCCGATAGTTTTGAGGATTTCTTCGATATTATCCGTTTTCATTTTATTACTCCTGTTCTGCTAAAGCCGCTAATTTGCCTTTCAAAGTTGCAATCGCCTTGGAGACGTGCGACCTTGCCCCTGCCTGGCTACAACGTAACTGTGCAGCAATATTCCCATAATCCTGTTGCTCCAGGTATCGCATTACTATTGCCTTTGACTGCTTGGCCGGAAGCCGGCTTATTGCCCGTCTGACCATTGTGACCAACTCAGACCTGTCGAGCTTCTCATCCGGGGTTTCCTGGATATCAACCTGATTTTTATTGAAATGCCCATTTCTGCCGATTCTGTCTCGCCAAGCTTTGGAGTTGGCCGTCAGTACAATCCTGTAGATATAGGCTGCTGCTTTTTTGCCTTTGAGCTTCTCTATATGCTGCCACATACCCAACAGTGCATATTGCATCGCCTCGGTGAAAAGCTCTCTATCGCCCGTGAGCTTCCAGAGGACCGATGCCAGATATCCGGCATGCTTCGTCCGTAGCTGCCTGAAGAGCTCCGCTCGCCTCGAATAATTCATCTACAATGCTCCAATCTTCGGTAAAAATCTGAAAATTTTAATTTTCTATTTAATAATAACCATCCAAAGCGCTGTTTGTGTAAAAGTTTCTTGGCTCTCATCCAATAAAGTCTGTTGATTTTACTTTATTTTAGCTTTAACTCTTTTGGATTTAACGCTTTATGCCAACGGCATCTATATCCGGTGCCGTCCTTTATAAAATATGCCGGAGGCTCCAATGCGATAAATCCCTGCTGCAAGACGATCGTTTCTACCAACTTTTCTGGAATTGATGTAGTTTTTTAAAAAGGATAGCACTGCACGGACTTTGTCTGGTATTCAATCGAAATACGTCTCCAAATTTATGTTGTCGGTTGACGAGCAGGTAATTTTGTATGGGCGGGGCTTCGGACCTTTAACATGACAAAAAGGCCAAATAGACCTGAAAATAAATAGCCCAGAGGCGTAAACTTAAGAATGACATTTGTGCCGAAATGTTCGGTAACAGGCAGCAGTGCCATAAAAACGATACTGGCCAATGCCCAGGTGCCGCCTACCATAAATCCCATTCGCTGTCCGAGGCTCAATCCTGCGGCGTATCTCGATAAGGTTATCATCAATATGTAAGCAGCAATTGCGCAGAAGCCGACAGCAAACAGTATCCATATAGCCATTTTGTTATTTACCAATACCAGATACGCCACCAGGAAAGGAACCACAAGGAAAAGTGCGGCAATTGAACATTTCAGCTCGCCCTTCTTATGAGCGAGATTTGCCCACACAAATGAGCCTACCGCTCCTCCCAGACCGAACATCATTGTGGAAAATCCGCCGAAAGTAAGCTCAAAACCAAGCTCATTAAGCACTGTCGGCAGAAGTGCTACAAGAATGGTGGTAGAGACAGCCGCGGGCATTGCCATAGCCATTATGAGCCAGAAAGGCAGCCTATTTTCCTCCGTTTGGGCCTCATTTTTATTGTGCACTTTCCGCTCGACGGCCAGTCGGATTCTCAGGAATTTAACCATTATAATACCGATAACCGGACAAAAGGCCAGAGGATATAAACCCTTCAGACCGAAGCGCGAGACAAGAAAGGCCGAGACCGCTCCACCACTTGCGTACCCTAAAAAACCACCCGCCATAAATACGGCGGTGCTAATCGCCGGCGGAATCCTTCTGAGCCAGTGAACCGCCCGCAGCCCTTCCGGGTGCACTATCGCAATTCCACAGCCACTGACCACAGCAAGTAAAATCATTATCGCAAAGGCGCCGCTTCCTCTCGGCAGAACACCCAGCAGGCATATACTTGCACCTAAAATCAGCCCAAGATACAAAAACAACGGCCTACGCTTACCAGCACGCATGTGGCCGATGAGCGGCTGAACGCCATTGCTCGTCATATACAACGCGGCCAAAACAAGACCACCCAAAGACAGGCTTAATCCAAATTCGTCCCGGATTGCCGGAAGGATGGCGGGCAGCATACTGGCGAACATATCAATCAGGAAATGAACACCCGCAAGCACGAACAACTGCATCCAGTAAAATTTGGTGATTCTTCTATTCAAGTATCAACTGACTGGCACCTCAAACTTGTTACCGGTGAGCTGCTCGTAGGCCTCAATGTATTTTTTGCTGGTTTTTGCTCCGATATCATGGGGCAGCTCGACGCCGGGGCCTGATTTATCGAAGTTTATGCTCTCAAGGTAATTGCGAACAAACTGCTTATCGTAACTTTCCTGGTCCCTGCCGGGTTGGTATTTATCGGCAGGCCAGAACCGTGAAGAGTCCGGCGTCAAAACCTCGTCAATCAAAATAATTTTGCCATCGACTCGGCCCCACTCGAACTTTGTATCGGCCAAGATTATCCCTTTGCTCTCGGCATATTTGCCGGCCTTTTTGAAAATCTCCGTGCTCTTGTCCCGCACATAGTTTGCCGCTTCGGCGCCGATAATATCCACACATCGCTCGAAGCTGATATTTTCATCGTGCGTTCCTCTTTCGGCCTTGGTGGCCGGGGTAAAAATCAATTCCGGCAGCTTCTGGCACTGTTTCAGTCCGGACGGCAGCTTCTGTCCGCAAATGGTTCCGCTTTCCTTGTATTCTTTCCAGCCGGAGCCGGCCAGATACCCCCGTACCACACATTCAATCGGCAGGACTTCAACCTTTTTAACCAGCATACTTCGCCCGGCCAATTT
The DNA here is from genome assembly GCA_048635425.1 of Candidatus Aegiribacteria sp. Classification (GTDB taxonomy): domain Bacteria; phylum Planctomycetota; class Phycisphaerae; order Sedimentisphaerales; family Anaerobacaceae; genus NIOZ-UU13. The sequence continues at coordinate 21,001 of JAIVYN010000016.1, read as the reverse complement.
TTCGGAATGATTGCAAAACGGCTCGGGAAAACTGGCCACATCATCGCTTATCATATGGTGCTCAATATCCGGGCTTAAAAAATCGAACCAGAACCGTGAAATCTGTGTCAGAATAATTCCTTTACAGGGTATGCCGTTAGCCATAACCACATCAAAAGCACTGAGCCTGTCGGTCGCAACTATGAGCAGCTTATCGCCCAGGTCATATATGTCACGAACCTTGCCTCGATTTGGCCGGACCCCCGCTATATTAGTTTGTAAAACCGTCTCCATAATAATTCCTTCCTTTGACATAAATGGTGAATGGTGCGTAGTGAGTAGTCAATTAACCACTCACCGATTAACCATTCACTACTACTGGCCAGCTAATTTTAGCGGAAATCTCATCAATTGCACGCACTTTTCCTTTTTTCGCAAGTTTCCAAAGCTGCTAAAAATTGCGCAAACCTAAATTTTTTTCATTTTTTCAAACTTTTACTTGAACTATTATGAGCATATGCCCATAATATATATAGAAGGCCCCAAGTGCCAGATATACATGAATCCTGTTATACCCCAAAATTTTGAAGGGATAAGCCTATGAGCCTGGTAACAGCAAACAATTTATCAAAGGCGTATGCAAAGGGAGAGCTAAAGGTTGAGGCATTAAAGGATTTGAATTTTGAAATTGAACCGGCCTCTTTTGTTTCCTTCGTTGGCCCATCCGGCAGCGGCAAGACCACTCTCTTAAACCTCATTGGTTGTCTGGATAAGCCAACTTCGGGTATCCTGATGGTAGATGACACAGATGTCTCAGGTCTTAATACGCGGATGGCTGCAGCTTTCAGGGGCAGGAAAATCGGCTTCATATTCCAGGATTTCAATCTTATTCCTGTGCTTACGGTGTATGAAAATGTGGGTTATCCACTTCTTATGGTACAAAACACCCCTTCGGGTGAAAGGAAAAGACGCATTCTCGCACTCCTTGAAGCAGTAGGAATGGCCGAAAAGAAGAACAAGTATCCCGACCAGATATCAGGCGGCCAAAAGCAGAGGGTGGCTGTGGCGAGGGCCTTAGTTACAAATCCAAAGCTTGTTTTAGCGGATGAACCGACAGCCAATCTCGATCACAAAACAGCATATATGGTTATCGACATTATGAAAAAGATGAAGAACGAGCTTGGCACAACGTTTATCTTTTCAACCCACGACCAGAAAATCGTTGGAGAGGCTGAAATTATATATTCGTTGGAAGACGGAGAACTAACTAATGGAAGGGATTAAAAAGCGATGTTGAATATATTTAAAATCGCCGTAAGAAATCTAATGAGATACAAAAGAAGAACACTGCTTACAGCCTCACTGGTTGCCATAGGAGTTGTGTTTGTATTAGTGTTTATTTCGGTATCAGGTTCTTTTAAGAATATGATGATTGGGCAGATAACAGACTCATTTCTCGGGCATATCCAGATACACAAAAAGGGTTATGTGGCGTCCATAGACAGCCTTCCCCTTACATTGAACCTGGGTCCGAACGCCTTGGAAAAAGTCGAGAAGGCAATAAATGAGATTCCCGACATAGAGGCATATTCGAAGAGAATAAAGTTTGGCGGCATGTTCAGTAACTTCGTTGAAACAACCAACGTAAGACTCAACGGCGTTTATCCTGAAGATGAAGTCAAGACTGCTCCACTGTTTCTCTCAAGGATAAGAGAAGGAGAAAAAACCATACGAACAGGGGAAATCCTTGTGCCTGAGCTCCTTGCAAAGGGAATGAAGGTCAAGGTTGGTGACACAGTTGTTGTCATTGCAACTAACAGGGACGGCTCTGTTAATGGGAAGCAATTTCGGGTAGGGGGAATACTTGAAAGCGTTACAGGTCCCGGGGGCAGAGATGGATATATCCACATTGATGACGCTGCGGAAATCCTGAGAATGGATACGATGGAGATAAGCGAAATTGCCATAAGGCTGAGGGATTTTGACGAGCTCCATAGTGTGTTTGACAGACTCAAGGACAAACTCTCGAACGAACTAAACAAGCAAGGTGGGCCGGTATTTGAGGTGCACATGTGGGAAAAGCTTTCTCCATTCTATAATATCGCGAGGATGATAGATATTATGACTTTCTTTATCAAGCTGATGCTTATAGCCATAGTGCTTGTAAGCATAATGAATGTTATGGTTACGGCAGTGTACGAACGGATAAGAGAAATCGGTACTATTGCCGCCATAGGTACACTGCCTGGTAAAATAGTGGCAATGTTTCTGATAGAGGGTTTCTCCCTGGGCCTCTTTGGTGCAATAGTTGGAGACATTCTTGGAGTTGCAGTTATCTCCATACTTAGTATGGCCAAACTCACCTTTAATTTCGGCAGGCAAAAAGGGCTTTTGCTTTCCCCAAGCATAAATCTACAAGATATTCTCGTGATTTCAATAATCGTAATAACCATTTCAGTATTGGCAAGTCTTCAGCCGGCCTATAAAGCATCAAGGATGAACCCGATTGACGCGCTGAGACATGTTTAGGAGGTAATTTAAAATGAAGAAGATATTTTCCACAAGTTTAACGATTGTATTTCTGGTATCAGTTATAGCTTACGCTGCCCAGAAGGATGCGGTGAAAATTGCAGTCGCATCGAATGGCAAAGACCCCAAGTCGTCTATAAGCAGCAAAGCAGGCCACTGCCCATACTATCTTATATTCAACGGTGCGGGCGAGCTAATAGAGGTTCTTGGCAATCCTTACAAAGATGCACAGCGCAGAGCAGGGCAACAAACGGCGGATTTTCTTGCCGACAAAGGCGTGACTATAGTAATTGCTGGAAACTTTGGTGACAAAATGATTGAGGTCATGAGGAGCAACAGGACGGATTATTTCAAACTCCAGGGAATTGTTCATAATGCCGTAAAGACAGTTTTGGGGCCCGGCAATCAGATTCTAATAAAGTTGGATAGGAATCTCAACCCGGAGTCCTATGAGTCGTATAAAAAACTGATAAACATCGAGCCTAACGGCAGAAAAAGAGAGTATGTGCTTTTTACCGTCAAGAAGGGAGCCGATAAAGTTGCAGCACTATTTCTTTCACCTGCAAGCGAAAAAGGCAGAAGCACCTTAAGGCTTGACGAAAATATGTGGCTTTACATTCCTAATGTAGGCAAACCCATTCGCATAACAAGCCTTCAGTCAGTGGTAGGAGGTGTATTTAATAACTCTGACATATTGCGCCTGGATTATTCAGCGGAATATTTTGTCGAGCAGATGGAAGAGTTGAGCGATAAGTATATTTTGCACCTTAAGGCAAAAACAAAAACCGTAGCATACGACAAGTTGAAAATGTGGGTGGATAAAGACAAAGTCCTGCCTACCAGGATCGAATGTCTCACCGAAGCTTCTATGCTCATAAAAACAATTTATTTCAAACAAACCAAGGACTTTGGGGACAAAATAGTAAGGCCGTCGGTTATTGAGACGGACAGCCCTTTACAAAAAGGCTATAAATCTGTGATGATATTCGCAGAGATAAAAAAAAGAACCTTCGAAGATGAAGTCTTTACTCTCACATTTATGCCAAATCTGGAATCCTTGAGACAATGAGATTTTGGGCGGCATTTGCGATTTTGTTAACACTTTCTTATGGAATGGCTTTAGCCGAGGAAGAGTATTCCTTTGACCTGTCAGAAATAGAAGAAAAGCCTTTGCATATCGGGGGATATTTAGAATTTCGCCCCGTTCTTTTCGGGTTGGATACGAACTCAGCATTATACAAGCTCAAATTGTATGACCGCGATAAAAAGAATGTCCGTGAAGAATACAATTTTACGGCGTTGTTAGACGGCAGCTATAAGAAGGGAACTACAGAATTTCGTGCAATAGTCAACACTGACTTGAGAAAATCCTATCCCGGATGGTCAGAAGAAACAACACTTTTTGAAGGCTATATGTCATTAAGACCATCATCGACGTTTAATTTCAATATAGGTAAAAAAACGTTAAAATGGGGCAAAGGATATGCGTGGAACCCTGTAGCATTTTTGGACAGACCTAAAGACCCCTACGATCCCGAACTGGCTCGTGAAGGCTTTGTCGTGGCATCCATGGATTACATTAAGAGTTTTGACGGTCCATTGAAAACGTTTTCTTTCACACCGGTTTTGATGCCCGTTTATGACCATATAAATGGTGATTTCGGAAAGATTAACCGCTTGAATTTCGCAGGGAAGATGTATTTTCTGCTTTATGACACAGATATTGACTTGATATTTCTTACAGGCCGAAGCAAAACAAACCGATACGGTATGGATTTTTCCAGGAACATCACCTCTAATTTTGAGATTCATGGAGAGCTTGCGTTCATCAATGACTACAAAAAAAGATTTATCAACAGTGATGGAACAGTTTTTAATAATGAATATGATGCAACAAGCTATCTGCTTGGCCTCCGATATTTGACCAAATCAGATACAACATATATCTTTGAGTATTTTCACGATGCTACAGGCTTTACTGAGAGTGAAATGGGAGATTACTTCTCGTTCATAGACCAGGGTTACGATACGTATCTTACTTCGGGCGATGATTCTCTTTTAAAAAGAGCATCAAACATAACCGAAGGAAGCTACAACAGAAAAAATCCTATGAGAGACTACCTCTACTTGCGCGTCAGTCAGAAAGAGCCTTTTGACATACTATATTTCACCCCGTCGGTGACAGGAATATTCAATACTAATGACAAAAGTTTTTCTGTTGGTCCGGAATTACTTTACACCGGCGTCAAGAATTTAGAGCTGCGGCTCAGAACAACCTTTCTCATCGGCGACTCATATACTGAATACGGAGAAAAGCAGAACGATTTCTTGATAGGATTGAGGGTAAGGTATTATTTCTAAATCGCACAGATAGAGGTAAGTTTGTTTATCGATAGTAAGTTGAAATTGACACTTAATTGCAGAAAGGATGTAGATTATGCCAAGAGGAGATGGAACTGGGCCTGGCGGACAGGGACGTGGCGGCGGCCGAGGTATGGGTCGAGGTCAAAGCAGAGGAGAGGGCAGAGGCAGAATGGGTGGGCCATTTGCTGCAGGGCCGGGTGGAAATTGTGTGTGCCCGAGCTGCGGTAAAAAGGTGCCGCACATTGTCGGAGCACCGTGTAACAGACAGAGTTGTCCCGAGTGCGGCACAATAATGAATCGTGCTACGTAGCGAGAACTTCGCAAAGTAGTAGAAGAGAATAATTTTTAATTTGAAAGGAGATTAATTATGCCACGTGGAGATGGAACAGGTCCTTCGGGAATGGGACCAATGACAGGAAGAGCTGCGGGATATTGCGCCGGCTATCCGGTACCCGGTTTTATGAATCCGGCTGTTGGCCGTGGTTACCGGGGCGCCGGACGCGGCAGAGGCGGCGGCTGGGGCCGAGGCCGAGGTTTCGGACGAGGCTTTGGTTGGGCCGGAGCTGGATATGGTATGCCTGCCTGGGGCGGCGTCGCCGAGCCGAATGTTACTCATGCCGGGCCGTTTGCCCCGACTGTGACGGCTGAGCAGGAAGTTGACGGCCTGAAACAACAAGCTGAGTATTTCCAAAATGCACTTGATGGAATCAGCAAGCGGATCGAAGAACTGGAAAAGGCTAAACAGGAAAAATAAAAGGATGTCAAGGATTACCTGCTATCCCGACTATGTGATAGCTCAGCCAAAAGGCCCCAAGGAGATATCGTCATGGAAGTTTTAGTTAAGCACGAAAGCGGATTCCGTTTTTCAGCCGTGTGCAGAGGATATACGGTTACAACCGGACGCGGCGAGGATGGCAATGCCGAGCGGGACGGGATGTGGCCGGCTCAGCTTTTCGAAGCGTCGATAGGAATGTGCATCGGCGGTTATGTCGTTAAGTTTTGCAAAGAACAGGACATTCCTTACGATAATATGACGATTGAGCTGAGCCGTCGCACACAGGTCGAACCTTCGCTCACGACAAGAATTGATGCTAAAATCAGTCTCGGTACAAAACTGTCCCAAGAACAACAGCAAGGCATCTTGGAAGCGGCTGACTACTGCCATATAACTAAAAGTATTATAGAAGGGATGCAAGTTGTTTGTTCTCTGGCCAATAGCAAGGCAGGCGACGTACAAAAATGATTTAACATAGAGGTTAAACAATGCCAATATTTGAATACAAATGTAACAAGTGCGGACACACGATGGAGTTTTTGGAAAAGGGAAGCAGTAAGCGCAAACATACTTGCGAACGCTGCAGCAGTTCCGATTTGCAAAAGCTTTTTTCAGGTTTCTCCGTTGGACAGGGCAACAACTTAACGCCACGGGGCAATGAATCCTGTCCGACGGGGACGTGTCCGCTTTCTTAGAAAAGGAGCTTTTATGAAAATTGCAGTTACATCAACCGGAAAAACATTGGATTCTCAAGTTGACCCGCGATTTGGAAGGTCGGCGTACTTTGTCATTATTGACACCGAAACAATGGACTTCAGCGTAATTGAAAATGAAAGTGCTGCCGCAGCCGGAGGGGCCGGCATCAGTTCGGGTAAGGTTGTAATCGATGCCGGTGCTCAGGCCATCTTGACAGGTAATTGCGGGCCGAACGCCGAGCGTACTCTAACTGCTGCCGGTGTAAAAGTATATACCGGCGTAACGGGGACAGTCGCAGAAGCCATTGAGCTTTTCAAAAGCGGCGAATTGAGCGTGGCCGCCGGTCCGAATGTCCAGGAGCATTTTGGTATGGACAAGCAAAATGCCGAATGAGTTCGTTATCGCTGTTGCCAGCGGCAAGGGTGGGACAGGTAAGACTACAATTGCTACCAATCTTGCTCAGGTAGTCTGCGGTTCGGGTCAAAAGGTTCAGTACCTTGACTGTGATGTTGAAGAGCCGAACGGGCATATTTTTTTAAAGCCGCAAATAAGCGGCAGCCGGGATGTTACCGTAGATGTACCACAGGTCGATTTGGAAAAATGCACCGCCTGTGGCAAATGCGGCGAAATCTGTCAATACAGCGCTATTGTTTGCATTAAAGAACATGTATTGACCTTTGAGCAGCTTTGTCACTCGTGCGGTGGCTGCCGGCGCGTTTGTCCGGCTGATGCCATCACAGCAAAACCACTTAAGGTCGGAGATATTGAGTTTGGCAAAGCAGGTGACGTCGATTTTGTTAGCGGCAAATTGTGTATCGGCCATGTACGAACGCCCTCAGTAATAAAAGAAGTCAAGAAGTGTATAAAAGAAGGCCATTTAGCAATTGTCGATGTTCCACCGGGGACATCCTGTCCGGTGGTTGAGGCGGTCAAGGGCGCAGATTTCGTTTTGCTTGTTACTGAGCCGACACCGTTTGGCTTAAATGATTTGAAGCTGGCTGTAGGGTTGGTCCGCGAAATGGCTTTGCCATTCGCCATTGTTATTAACCGTTACGGCATAGGCGACAATGAGGTAGAGAAATATTGCGAAGCTGAAAACATAGAAATCGTTTTGAAGCTGCGGGACGATAGGCGCATCGCCGAGGCGTGTTCATCCGGAAAAATGATGGTAGATGAATTGCCTGAATACAAAAGTTACTTTTCAGGAGTTTATGAATATTTATATAGAGCGAAGGCAAGCCTTGCGAGATGCTGTTAGAGGAAATCAAGTCCTGGACGGGAGTGCCGGAGAATGAGAAATATAAGCTTGATAATCTCCGGGGACACTTTTTGTGGTGGCGTTAAAAAAATTTTTGCCGAATATGGGAATCAACGTTATGGAAAAATATTTGCAATCCTGCACGACTGAATTCTGGAGAAAAGTCTTCGATGCCGAGCTGGACTATGTTTTGCGGGAGTTAGAAGGTGTTAAAGACGTTTTAAGTGTTGGCTGCGGCCCGGCAATCATAGAGGCAGGTTTAAGTGAGCACGGTTTTAACGTTACCGGCCTGGATATTTCCAAAGAGGCTTTGGAGCAGGCGCCGGACAGCATAAGAACCGTAAGAGGGTCAGTGGAAAATATGGATTTTACAGAATCGTCTTTTGATGCGGTTATTTATGTGGCCTCTATTCAGTTTATTGAAAGATACAAAGAAGCCGTTAAACAAAGTGCTCGTGTTCTCAGGTCGGGTGGTAAACTCTTGATTATGTTGCTAAATCCGGAGTCTGAGTTTTTCAAAGAAAAAGCCGGCAATCCAGCCTCTTATATAAACAAGATTAAGCATACAAATTTAGCAGAGATTGAGAGAACGATTGCAGAGCGTTTTTTCGTTCAAAGCGAATATTTTTTGGGAATCAGGAAAACAAAAACGTTTCAAAGCCGGCATCCTGATTTAGCCGCCCTATACATTATAAAAGGAAAAAAGAAGGATTCAACATAAAGGGAAACTTAAGTTGAAAGAGTTAGTTGTCATAAGTGGTAAAGGTGGGACAGGAAAGACAAGCATCGTTGGTTCATTTGCGGCGCTTGCAAATAATGCCGTACTGGCTGATTGTGATGTCGATGCCGCAGATTTACACTTGCTATTGCAGCCTGATATAAAACAAAGCCACGACTTTAGCGGCGGCAAAGCGGCTTCTGTAATTACGGAAAAATGTATCGGCTGCGGCAAATGTGAGGAGGTTTGCAATTTTGACGCCGCGATATTTAATGGCCCGGCCAATGACGTAGTCGGAATAACTTATACGATTGATTCTATCGCATGTGAGGGCTGTGGTGTCTGCGTTCAGTTTTGTCCGGTTGACGCGATAGAGTTTAAAGATGCCATCAACGGCAAATGGTTTGTATCGGATACAAGATTCGGGCCGATGCTGCACGCCGAACTTGGCATCGCCGAAGAAAACAGCGGCAAGCTGGTCAGCCTGATTCGTAAAGAGGCAAAACGGATTGCAGCCGAGCAAAACAAAGACCTGATAATCGTGGACGGCTCACCGGGTATCGGCTGTCCGGTAATCGCATCTATCACTGGAGCGGATTTGGTATTAGCCGTTACCGAGCCAACCATTGCAGCACAGCATGACCTCGACAGAGTAGCTGAATTAACCGAACATTTTAAGATTCCAACAGTGGTTTGTATAAACAAGTATGATATCAATGTAAGAATCGCAAAAGCAATTGAGAAAGAAGCGATGGAAAGGAATCTGAAAGTAGTTGGCAAAATTGCCTACGATATAGCAGTGACAAAGGCGCAAATTGCTGCCAAGAGCATTATCGAATACTCAAGTAACGGCCTAAAGGAGCAAATAGTGTCCCTGTGGGAATCGGTATTGGATATGTTGAAGGAAACGGCAAATACGAGAGGAACGAAATAATGGAGAATATAACACACAAGTTTATTGTTTTAAGCGGTAAAGGCGGTGTCGGCAAAAGCAGTATTGCCGTTAACCTGGCGGTTTGGCTCTCGATGCAGGGCAAAAGTGTCGGCTTACTGGATATTGACATTCATGGGCCGAGCATCCCCAAGCTATTGAATCTCGAAGGCAGGAACGTCCAGGCTGAAGGTAACAAGATTAAACCGATTTTGTACAGTGACACACTCAAAATAATGAGTATCGGATTCTTGTTGCAAAATGAAAGCGACGCCCTTATCTGGCGTGGGCCGATGAAGCATAATGTTATAAAGCAGTTTGTCACAGATGTTTCCTGGGGTAATCTGGATTACCTGGTGGTTGACTGTCCGCCCGGGACCGGTGACGAGCCGTTATCGATAGCTCAACTATTAGGTAAAATTGATGGCGCCATTATCATTACTACACCTCAGCAGCTTGCTGTTGTTGACGTTAAAAAGTGCATAACATTTTGCAGACAGTTGAATCTGCCGGTCCTGGGAGTTATTGAAAATATGAGTGGATTTATTTGTCCACATTGCAGTAACCAAATAGAAATATTCAAGGGCGACGGCGGCAAACAAATGGCCAGAGATTTCGGCGTTCCGTTTTTAGGCAGTGTTCCGATGGACCCCGCTCTGGCTCGTGCCTGCGATTCAGGTAAGCCATTCATCAATTTCGACAGCCAAAATCCCACAGCCCAAGCCATTGGTTTAGCGTTTGAACCGCTGCTTGGGCTCGGTAAACAAATTCAAACAGGGACCGCATTTTACAGTACCTCGCAAAATAAGAACCCTGCTAATAAGGAGAAACAAAACAAAATGAGAATAGCAATTCCAGTAACGGCCGGCAAATTGTCGGCACACTTCGGTCATTGTGAAGAATTCGCAATGGTGGATGTTGATGAGCAGACCAAGGAGATTTCCAATATTGTTAAATTACAACCGCCCGTTCATCAGCCGGGCGTGCTGCCGCAATGGCTCAACGAGCAGCAGACTGATATTATTATAGCTGGCGGCATGGGCCAAAGAGCACAGCAATTATTCGCACAGAACAACATCAAAGTTTTAGTGGGTGCATCTGACCAAGCTCCTGAACAATTGGTAAAAGCTTATCTTAATGATACACTTGAAACCGGAGATAACATTTGTGATCACTGAGAGATTAGAAGACGTTCCGGCCGGCGAGACTTTGACTGCTATGCATCGCGGTTAACTCATACCCTGAAAGGATGGAAATATATCATGAGTCGTCAAATAAAGCAGTTAAAGATGGCCTGCATTTTTTGCAAAAGCGAGTTGAAAAACCTCGAAAGGGCCAAATGTTCCGCAACTCATTCTGATTTGCTAATTGCCGTGGACGGTGGAACAAAACATCTCGCTGCCTTAGAACTGAAGCCTGATATTCTTTTTGGCGAAATAGATGACGTTGCCGCCGATGGAGTGCTTAAAGGCGATGATATTGTTCGGGTCTCTTATTCACCGGACAAAAATAAATCTCATGTGGAGGTTGCCTTGGAATATGCCTTTGAACAAGAATGTAAACAGGTTGTCTTGCTGGCGGCAGTTGGCGACCGCCTGGATAATACATTGGAAAATGTTGCGTTGTTAGCCAAGTATCCGGGCCATATAGCTATCTTAGACGGCACTGCCACGCTTGTTGCAGTTGACAAAACCGAAAGATGCGTGCTGCACGGGGAGGTCGGCTCAGCCGTTTCGCTGATTCCTTATGGGCCTGGCAGACTCAAGGTGAGAACAAAAGGCCTCAAGTACTCATTGGAAGATGAACCGCCGGCTTTTGTGACACAAGGCCTTAGCAATGAGCTTTCTCAGACAGAGGCCTGTGTCTGCGTATCTGAAGGTATCTTGCTTGTGTATATCGATCCCGGGGAGGTATGCCCGGAAAGGCAACATGATATGAAAGAAGAGGGTTAACTATTATGAAAGTGCTGGTCTGCGGCAAAGGAGGATGCGGGAAAAGTACTGTTGTAGCCCTGCTATCCAAAGAGATGGCCAAAAGGGAAAATAAGGTTTTAGTGATAGATAGTGATGAGTCAAATACCGGCCTTCACCTTCGTCTGGGAATGACCAAGCCGGAAGATTTTATGAATTCTGACGTCATTGTAGAAGAAGCAGCTCATGAAAAGGAGAAGGGATGAAAGAGTTAAAACGCCCTACAAAGGATTGCGAAGCTCCCGAATCAAGCTGATTGGTTAGGACAACAGTGAGAGGATTTCAAAAAACTGATAACATGAGATGTTTTGGTTGTTTGGCAGTAAACAAAGAAATATTCAGTAAAAATTTGGAGTAAATAAGTATGAGTAATGATCCACTAACGCCGTATGGTAACAAACCAATGGTTACACCTATTGTCAACGCAGTCAATTATGAATACAGTTCTTTCGAGGTTTTGCGACAAATCACAGACGGTGAAATAGATGGCTACACCTATCATAGAGATGACAACCCAACCGTCCGGGCAGTAGAGAAGAAAATAGCCGCATTGGAGGAAGCTGAGGATTGCATTATTTGCACTTCAGGGATGGCCGCCTGCACGATGGTATATTTGACATATCTTGGTGCAGGTGATCATCTGATAATATTTCATGATGTATATGGTGCCCACTATAAGGTTTCACTTATCTTAGAACGGCTGGGTATCGATATAACATGGCTTGATGCTCGTGAGGGACATAAGATTGCTGAGCATATCAGACCAAATACAAAAATGATATTTTGTGAAAGTCCAAGCAATCCTTTATGCAAAGTTTTAGATATCGCTGAATTGCGTAAGGAAGCAGATAAGGTAAACGCTCTTTTAGTAGTAGATAATACTTTTGCTACTCCATACCATCAAAAACCGCTCTTGCTTGGTGCTGATATTGTAATACATAGTGCCACCAAGGGGTTAGGGGGACATAACGACCTTATGGCTGGTGCTATAGCCGGCTCGAAGAACCATTATGATAATCTATGGTTTACCCGCCAAGCTATCGGAACAACTTTGGATGCTTATTCAGGATCGCTGTTGGAACGCGGGTTAAAAACCTTTGAACTCCGAGCAGAAAAGATGGCAGCTAATGCTATGGCTATAGCCAAGTATTTGTCCAGCCATCCAGAAATTTCCAGTGTCTATTATCCGGGTTTGAAGAAAGATGCTGGTTATTCAATAGCATCAAGACAAATGCATAATGGATTTGGCGGGGTGTTAGCATTTGATGTTGGCAAAAGTCAGGAAGATGCGAAAATCTTTATAAGCGAACTCAAAGTAATATGCCATGCCGTTAGTTTGGGAGCAACAGAATCACTGATTTGTATACCATACCTTACGACGTTGCTTTATATGCCTCCCGAACGTAGGACTGTTTTCGGGGTACGTCCTAACACCGTTCGTCTTTCCGCTGGAATTGAGAAAACCGAGATACTGCTTGAAGATTTAGAACAGGCATTAAACAGATTAAAAACCAAACCTGCGTTACAGACCAGGATTGATGTTGCACAAAAGAGTCCAAAGGAGAGAGGAAGTAATTATGCCGACCTACGAATATAAGTGTCAGGATTGTGGCTACAAATTTGAAATGTTCCAAAGCATGAAGGATAGGCCCTTGGAGAAATGCCCAAAGTGCAGTGGCAAAGTTCGGCGTTTAATCAGCGGCGGAGCCGGTGTGATTTTCAAGGGTTCGGGCTTTTATGCAACTGATTACGCCAAGAGTAATGCTCCGACTTGTGGGCGAGACAGACCATGCTGCGGCCGCGATACACCTTGCGACAAAAAACCGTGTGAATCTTAATACTAAAAACAAGGATGTAGAAAATTGATGGAATGAAAATGATCATTTCAACAAATTATGTAAAAATCAGACAGGAAATTCCAAAAGAAGTGACAATAGTTCTCTCGGTCAAAACAAGAACAGTCGAGCAAATAGAAGAAGCTGTAGATGCAGGAGTTACAGATATAGGTCAAAATTACGTTCAGGAAGCCGGGCAGATGTACAGTGCTTTGCAGAAGAAAGCGGCTAAAGTCAGATGGCACATGATAGGCCATTTGCAAACAAACAAAATAAACAAGGCGTTAAGAATCTTTGATGTTATTCAAACTGTTGACTTCCTGGAAAAAGCAGTAGCTATTGATAAAAGGGTCGAAAGAGCAAGAAAACAAGTAATTCCGGTCTATATAGAAATAAATATTGGCAACGAAGATTCCAAGGCCGGCATAAAGCCAGCGGAACATGAGCCTTTTGAGGAATACATTGAGAAATTGATAAGGGACGTTTCGGAACTTGAGCATATAAGGCTGGAGGGTTTGATGACTATGGGGCCTCGCTTTGGAGATCCTGAAGAAGTCAGACCATATTTTAAGAGAACAAGAAGGATATTTGAAAGAATCAAAGGCCTTGATTTGCCAAATGTGGATATGAAGTATCTTTCCATGGGAATGACAAATTCGTACAGGGTCGCCATAGAGGAAGGTTCCAATATGGTTAGAATAGGAACCGCAATATTTGGAAGAAGAAAATAAAAGTGGAGAAAAAACGGCAGACAATATTGATGAAGTTGTAAAAAGCCTTCAGGAAACCCTGCTGGAAGGCTGTTCACAGAAACTCAAGGATGAGTTTTTCGACCCTAAAAATATTGGCAAAATAAAAAATCCAGACAGCCACGTTCGTATAACAGGTGTTTGTGGAGATACTGTTGAAATCTATTTAGCCATCGAAGATGGAAGGATAAATGATATTCGAGAGTAAGCATTGTGCGAAATTAGCTATTGATACACTTAAGGCTTTCTTAAATAAGTATGAAAGTAAAGAACAGAAACCGAAATTTTTCCCTGCAAAGAGAAAGGATAAAGACATAAATGAAAGAACAGCTATCTTTTAAAGATTATGTTATAGTCTCTTGTGGAACGCTTGGGCCAGAGTTGAATTATCTGAGAAAGCAGGGTTTTTTAGATGCCAAGAAAATTGTTTATACCACACCTGGCAGGCATGAGGTTCTTAAAGAACTTGAAAGCCAGCTGATACAAAAAATAAACACTGCTAAGCAGCACTCTAAAAGAATCATAATAGTTTATGGCGGCAAATTCTGCTACGTCAACATCGATAATCCCTACCGAACAATAGATAAGATAATCCAGGAGCGGAAAGACGGCGTTTCGATTTCCAGAATAAATGCAACTCACTGCATGGATATGTTAGCCAGCGAAAGACAAAGAGATGAAATCAGCGAGGGTAAAAAAATTTGGTGGCTTACGCCGGGATGGGTAGTCTACCGTAGCTATGTTTTTCAGGACTGGGATAAAGGCAAAGCTAATGAGAATTTTCCTCAGCATACAGGTGGAGCCATTTTATTAGATGGCATAGGCTTTTGGGATAGATATTGCCATGAGCATCCTGAAGAAATCCTTGAGTTTTCTGACTGGATGGGAATTGAGATTCGACCCCATAAAATTACTTTGGACAGATTCAAAAATCTCCTTATAGAGCAGCAAAAATTACATACCGAAAAGTAGAAAATGAATAAAGAAATGGAAAGATGGGAAAGGAAAGAAGGGGCAGAATTCTTGCGTAAAGTAGGTATCAGGAGAAACCACATCGTGCTGGATTTTGGCTGTAGAGTAGGCCATTACGCTATTCCAGCAGCCAAGATTGTCGGAAATGAAGGAATTGTTTATGCCGTGGACAAAGAACAACAAGCACTAAATGAACTGCAACAAAAAACAATTTACTTGAATTTGAAAAACATAAGAACAATAAACACTTCGGGCCGGATACAAATAGACTTGGAAAAGGACTCTATTGATGTAGTTTTATTCTACGATGTCCTACATTATCATGAAAAAGAAAAAAGAGAAAAGCTATATCGTCAGGCTTATCGTGTTTTGAAACAAAACGGTCTGTTTTCTGTTTATCCCAAGCATAGCTTAGAAGATAATCCGATAATGGAGTTTCAGAACGTGAGCTTAGAAGAGATTAAACAGGAGATTCAAAATACAAATTTTGTTTTTGAGAAAAAACATTGCGGTTTTATAAGCCACGACGATGGGCTTAACAAAGGTTGTGTCTTGAATTTCAGAAAAAGTGAGAGAAAAGGATGAAAGAAATTGATATTTCCAGAGCAATTTATGAAGAATATAACAGAAAGCTATTAGAAAATCTTGAAAACGATGTTGTCGTAGCTGGTGCGCCGGATAATGAAGCGCATCAGTTGGTATTACAATACTTAGCCGGCCAATTACAATGCGGGCAAAACATCTGCGACCATTAAGCTGTTACAGGAACATTTGATATGCCGAGACCGAGACATTGCAGACGCATAACGCACCTGCCTCAGGCTAACTACTACAAGCCCAGAGGAATCCCCCTTTCGGTTTTGCAGCAAATTACCTTAACGGTCGATGAGCTTGAAGCAATCCGCCTGACTGGTCTGGAAGGCCTCTATCAGGCCCAGGCCGCAGAGAAAATGAACATTTCCCGCCAAACTCTCGGCAGAATCCTCGAATCTGCACACAAAAAAATTGCCGACGCCCTCGTCAATGGAAAGGCATTATTAATCAAAGGCGGCACAATTGAACTTGCTGACGCTGCTTCTGATGCCGGCCCCCCACACCGCTCCCGCCACGGCCCCGGCGGACAAAGGCAAGGACGAGGACAATGCAAAAGAAGAGGAAAAGGACACTAAGTTTACAGGGCTGTCATTACCTCAAAGCTTGCCCTCGACCCCGAACGGAGAAATGTTTAATCTCAACTTCTAATAAAAATCCCTGTTGCATATTCCCAATTCGTCTATTTGGGGTATAATACATGCTGAATCGACAATAGTCAAAAAGGAGTAAAATAATATGCCAACTGTAAAAGATGTGATTGTCAAAAAGCCTTCCGAGGAAGAGGCGGCGGCCTGCAAGGCCTGGCCTACCTGGAAGTGCGAGCCCAGCACCTTCGACTGGTCATACACGGAAAAAGAAACCTGCCTTCTGCTCGAAGGCAAAGTAACGGTTACGGACGGCAATGATTCGGTAAGCTTCGGCCCCGGCGACCTCGTGGTTTTCCCCGTGGATCTTGAGTGCACCTGGCAGGTTACTAAAGCCGTAACAAAGCACTACAACTTCGGCTAAAACCTGACATCGCCCGTAACAATTATGGGGCAACGCAAAGTTTTCAGTTTGTCCCCTTCAATCCTCGACCTGCACATCGGGCTTGTTTACATTTGCAACCTCAAGGGCTTCACTAACCACAGACTTTAATTTTTCGCCACGTAAATCCTTAGCGATAATCCTGCCGTCCGGGTCAATGAGGAATATGCCAAATCCGCCGTAATCTTTTGCAATTCCGGATTTAAATTCTTCTCCTGTATAAATTTGAGGCCATGGGATAGCGTTTTCCCTGACGTAGTTTTTTACCTCTTCGAGCGTATCGTTTCCGCCCAATCCTATTATCTCAAGCCGCCTGTTACCGCCGTAAGTATCATAAAGCTCCTGAAGTTGTTGTTTCTCAGGATGAAATACAGGCTGCCAGAAACTGAGCAAAACAAATTTGCCGCGATAGTCAATAAGTCTCAAATCTTTGCCGTCCAGGGTTTTTGCCTCGAACAAAGGCGCAATGTCACCGACGCGCAGCGGATTATGCATCGTCAGTTCAAGCTCGCCCAAATCAAGCGGCTCATCGCTTCGACCACCTGGCATTTCCGGTACTTCGACAGTTCCATAATAGCCGGCTATCTCTTCCGTTGGGCCCTTTCCAGAATCCCGTTCTTCAATACCAACCCAAAATTTATATTTGCCGGCAATCACATCATCGATTTGGAATGAGCCGTCTTTTTCAATGAAAAAGGTATATTGGCGCCAATCAGGATGGTGCCAGTAGTCATCCCGGTACTTCTTATACTCGTCCGTCTTATGCCATTGCTCCCGCCATTGCCGCTGCTGTTGTTTGGTCATTCGGTCGTAATTATCGGGGCGCGGCTCCTGGGGCCTTACCGTTTGTAAAGATCTTGAGCCTTCCCCGAAGTATATGCTTTTATCGTAGCCTTCGGGCGGCACAAATCTGCCTGTGACCGGTCGACCTTCACCACCCAATCTCATTTTAGTTGTTTGGCCCGTCTTTACTACAACAGGCGTTCGACTCGTAATCGACCAGCTATTCTTCCCCGACCTTGTCAGATAGCCGACCTCGAACCAGCCCGATGGTACTTTATCGAAAACAAAATGCCCGCTTTCGTCGCATTTGGTTTCGTCACGGTATTCTCGTTTGTGCCTGAACCATGTCGGGTTGGGCAGCGACGACATCCAAATCTTGTTCCCTGCTGCTTTGCGACCCTCGGCTAATTGCCCATCGATGTGTCCCCAGAGCTGAAGATGAATTTCACCTGAGGCAACAAATTCTTCTGATTCAACCATTGCGAATCCTTTTTCGTGAGCAACAATCAAATCAAAATTTTCGACAGGTATTTGCCCGAAGTCGAACATTCCCTGCGAATCCGTCTGAACAATCCTGTTCTCAACACCGCTGCGTATCGGCTGGAGTTTTCCGTTCGATACCAGCACTCCAATTTTCTCTGTGCTGATAGCGACCTGTGCGTCGGCTACGGTATTGCCGTTTTCATCCACAACTCGGCCGGTGAGCTCACTTGAATCGACTGCTTCACCGCTGCTGCCCGGCGCGATTTTAGTATCCTTAACCTGCATGTTGGTTTTTTGGCCGGGTTGATGCGAAGTTGCTTTGAGTACGAGCCATTCGGATTTCTCAAAGCTGACATGGGCATCATTGTAGAGCACATTTGTTTCTTGACGAGTTTTTTTCAACATCGATTCATCGTAGGCTAAGACAGCATCCGGCGGATCCCCGTATTGCTGATTCTTGCCCAGATAGACAACGTTCCGGTTAATCCAATCGAAAATCTGCTCATCTGCTATATATTTCCGCAAGTCTGACAAATTCGACGGGCACCTGCCCTTATGATCATTCGCAAACACAGCAACAGCCAAACCTAATTTTTGCATGTTCTTATAAGACAGGCTTTGTCGATTAGCTCGAAGTCTTTCAAGGCGCTCTCGCTGCTCTCTGCTCAGATTTTGGTGTCCTCCTCCACTGCTCAACTGCTTCGAAGCGCCGCCTTCACCCTGAACCTGCTCAGCGGGTTTTTCAGGCTCAATCTCAACCTGCACTTCGGTCTTTATTCCCGGTCGAAGCGAAACATTCTTGAACTCGACCCAATCATACGGTCGAGCTTGCAGCAGAATATATTCGATTTGATCCGGTGATAAATCAAAAAAACCTTTGCAGAGACGCATGTCACTTCCACTGTTGGAACTTCTTATAGGCTCATGAATTTCATCATCTCTATCAACAACCACAATGCGACAGTCATAATCTCCGCCAAGTAAATGCGTAGCACACAGTCTCACCGTATCTTTTTCTTTAACAGCCTCATGGAAGATAACAGAACTATCAGTCAAAGAATCGTTCGTACCACTCACTGTCCTTCCATCGCCTCCAGAGGCTACTCTTTTCCATTCACCAGTAGCTATCCCAATGCTAAAGTCGAGAGTTTCCAGATTTTGAGGTAGTTTGAAGACAATATTGCGCAGTGGTTTGAGTTTTTCTCGTTTTTCGGTGACATAAAAAGGATGTGAAGAACTTCGCGTGGCCATATCCATTTTCCACCTGAAAGACATTTGCTCAACATCCTGGCCAGCAAAACGCAAGGCCAACTCTCGAGCCTGCTCGGTTTCATCCGGCTTGACTGTCATACGTGAATGGTCAGATGGAGCATGGTCTGGTTCCAATATGGCACCGTCCGGCCGCCACCACTGTTTGCCTTCGCTGGGATGCTCACAAATGCCAATTAATTCAACCGTTACGCCGTTAGGAAGTTTAGTATTGAATTCTGATGAGTCTGAAGCTTTTTCAGGTTCGAGGGCAAAGTCGAAAGTCTCTTCGTCTTTCTTATTGAAAACAAAATGGCCGTCGTACAGGCTTTGGCGTTCAGGTTTATAATCGGGTGCTTCTACTTTTATGGAATGGTGTTCCGGCCAGGTTAGAAAGCTATACTCGCCGGCCGAGTTCGTAATCGCCCCCCATTCGGAGCGCACGTTGGCTTTGATTTGTTCCCAGTTCGGCTTGGGGCCATAGCCATCATCAAAAACTCTTGCCCCTGCTATCGGTTCGCCCGTCTGAGCATCTTTTACTATTCCCTTGATATTTAGCTCAGGAGGACCCGGCATAGACTTCGCCATTGGTAACAGGATTGCGGCGGTGATGATTACAACAGCCAAGCCGAGGATGCCGAGTTTGGCTCTTTTGGGCATCGGGCGGTTGAGGATATGTTTGATTCGGCCGGCAAGTGCGCTTTTGGATTCGACAACACCTATCAATCGCAGAGACAAAGCCGGTCGCTTAAAGGCCAGCTTCGCCACGTCCACCAGAGTCTGCGGGTACTGTTGAGCTTTCTCGCCCATTGCCACCAGGACCATTTCATCGACGGCCTGCTCGCGACCTCTGCGAATTACGCAATTAGCAAGCCACAGCAGCGGATTATAGAAATAGATAATCTGCAAAACAGTTTGGGCCAGATTAACCCACAAATCGCCTCGCCTGATATGCGCAAGCTCGTGCAGCAGGACCGCTCGTAATTGGCTTGGGCTTAGACTCGAGGTTAGATTTTGGGGCACCAAAATCACAGGCCTAAATAATCCGCATACAGCCGGGCTCGCCGCGTTGGCTGAGACCTTTAAGCCGATTTTTCTTTTCACTCCCATACGTTCGCGGCAGTGCACAAATGTATCGTTCATTAAACTATTTGCCTCTTTGGCCTGGGCAACAAGTCCCCTCACAAAAATCGCCCGCTGTAACAACAATAGTCCCATTGTTAGCACAACAGTCAGCCAGGCCAAAAACACAGCACCCTGCCAGGACAGCGGCGTTGCCGATACGACCTGTGTATTAACCGGCTCTGTCACTGCCGGCTCAATAGTCGGCGTCGTTGGTGCAATTGTTGATGTATCGCTGCCGGCTTCGGCTCGTGGAGAGTCTATCATTGGTGAAACAATCGCCGGAGCTGTTTGGGCCGTCTCTGTGGTTGTCTCAGTTCCGTCCACATACGCCAATTGGTTACCAAAGAAGTATCCCAGACTCAAAGGCGCCGAAAGCGAAGTCGGCAGAACCAGCTTGATGAGCACCAACAGCCATATCCCATAACGAAACACCGCTCGCACTTTTTTTCGCAGGGCAAAATCGGCCAACAGCAAAATCAAAATCAATACGCTGGATTGAACCAGCATCGGCAGGGCAAATTCGACAAATATCAGACCCGCCGAATTAATCTGCTCCCATATCGCATTCATGATATGCTCTCCACCTGTTAAGACGCTATTTATGAAATTTTGTTATAGCGACACTATTTTTTCGCGGCGGCACGGCCTTTGGTGCGTTTTTTCTTTATTAGCTTTTCGAGCTCACTTAGCTGTTTTTGCGATAGTTTATGATTGTCCAACAGGAACTGCATCATCGGCGTAAGTGCCCCGTCGAAGGCCCTTTTTACCGTGCGCATAATTTCACCTTTCTGTGCCTGTATTTTAGTTATAGCTGAGCGATACAGGATAAGATTGCGGATTCTTTCGGTCTTCAGCAGGCCCTTGGCCACCATCCGGTCCATCATTGTCTTGACCGTGCTGTAGGTCCAGCTCTTTTGGGCTTCGAGCTCATCCTGAACGGTCGGGGCCGCACACGGCTCATTTTTC
>JAIVYN010000015.1:0-26489 GCA_048635425.1 Candidatus Aegiribacteria sp. | reverse complement strand
CCCACAAACAGGGTTTCCGACACGCCCATATCCATCTGGGTTTTCTATGTCACCCACATTGCGAGGGTTCTTGAAATGGTCCATGACCTTTTCTGAATACATAGTGTAATCCATATCTACTCCCCTCCTTTTTCATTGAAATAACCTTTTGGCGTCAATGGGGACATGCGCCTTAGCCTCTCAATGACTGGCGCGACCTCCTCAATGACCCTTTGGATATCGTCCTCGGTACTATCTTTTCCTATATTAAACTGAAGGGTACCATGTGCCTCTTCATGAAGAAGGTCCAATGCCAATAGTACATGGGATGGCTGACCTGTCTGGCAGCCTGCTGGCGGTATGGTGGATGGTGCGCTTCAGTTCGATGGGGTAGATGATTTTATTCTTACCAGCTCCATACCGAATTCTATAGAAGGACCTTTCAGTGTTTTCGCCTGGGTCAAAGGCGGTGCTCCAGGCCAAGTTGTCATCTCTCAAACGGACAGAGTGAATTGGCTTTGCACTGGTACATTTGAAGGTAACTTGATGACGGAGCTTAAAGCTTCTGGCCGGGGCGGAATCGAACTGCTGTCACAATCAGTCATCACCGATGGCAACTGGCACCGGATAGGTCTCGTGTGGGATGGCTCGCACAGAACGCTTTACGTTGATTACGTCGCCGTGACTGAAGATACGCAGGCTAATTTGGAGGTCTCAGAAAACCGTCTGTACATTGGCACTGGCAAGGCTAGGAAACCGGGGTCCTTCTGGTCCGGCCTGATTGATGATGTCCGCATCTACAACCGGGCAGTGAGCCCCTAAGAAATCGCTGCCCTGGCGCAATAGGCCAGTTCAGAAAGAAACAAAACGCCTAAGATAACCACACACCATTACATTTGCCCAAAGGGCTGGCAGCTTGAGAAACTGTCAGCCTCTTTCTGATTTACAGTTATTATCACATTTCTTTTCATCCGTATACTTGATCCGATTATAACTCGAAATTTTCAAAAAATAGTTGTATTTTCGCAAAAAATTGATATTTATTCGGACTCAATATAGGCAATATCAACATTTGTGGAGACATTTTAGTGACACGATGTCACCTGAAAATCAGGGTGTTTTCCAGCTTTTGAAAGAGGTTGCTTTTCGAAGAATTCTGGCGTTTTAGGATGCATGAAAATGGAATTATTTACTTGTGCCATGTCACTCATCAACAGCTTCCTTTTACTAACTAATTACTAACTAATTTTGGCGTCTGAGAATACTCTGATGGCTTTGCAAGGGCTTGTTGGGCAGGCTACCTCGCACGCCCCGCAACCGTTGCACTTCCCGGCGTCAATCACGGGCACAAGCATGTACTCAGCCTCTGAGAAGACATAACGGATCGCATTATATGGGCACCAGCGCATACAAGCCGAGCATTCATGGTCTTCACCGAGTAGGCAAAGGTTCATATCGACCTGGGCCATGCCAATTTGGATATCCGGTTTATTGTCAAGGGCCACGCCTACCAGCGCCCCGCTGGGGCAGACCCATGTGCAGCGGGTGCAGTCTTCCCGGCAGTAGTTCTCATCAAAAGTCAGTACGGGAGTCAGGATACCGACAAAGCCATACTGTCCTGTGTCTATACGGATGATATCGTGCGGACACGATCGGATACAGTTGCCACAGCGGGTACAGAGCCCTTTGAAGGTCAGTTCATCCACCGCCCCCGGCGGCCTAAGGGGTCGCAAAGGTTTGCAACCGGTAAGACGCAAGATGCTCGCTGAGGTTGCACCCACCAGCAATCCGAGTACAGTACGTCTTGCAACAGGATGTCCCGAATAGTCGCAATCCGGTAGATCAGTTGTGGACCTTAGAACGGAGCGGACGGATCGAGACATTATAGAGAGCAGATATTGAAAAGCTCCCAAGGGGCAAAGACCGCGGCACCATACATGGGGCCACAGCAGCGAGAAGATCAACAGTAGCGTAACGAACAGAAACGACACAGCACCTGCGAGCAGTTGGTGTTGTTCGGTCAAGAGGAAAACGCCGCTGAATAGAGCGAGTGGATCACACCAGAGGAACAATGGATAGCCTAAGATTGCCCCGCCAAGTGTTAGTGCGAACAACCATCGGCCTATCGACATGGCCTGACAAGGTTTTCGCTTGAGGCGTCGACCTAAGCAGCTTGCGCCGTCTAAGCACAATCCCATAGGGCATGCCCAGCGGCAAAACCAGCGATGCCAACAGAGTGCAACAAGACCGGCAACGAGTCCAAGGCCGAGGATAGGTTGGATTGTCTTTGCTGCCAGGATTGAGGTGACGGCGACGAAAGAACTCAAGGCTGGCACAATAGCCAGGAGAGCGTCTTTGTCTCTGATGGGCAAGAGGCACAGCACTGCTCCGATGAGACAAACAAGGCGGACCAGCAACCTGAAATGATTTCGGATGCCTGTTGGCTTTATGACAGATTTTTCTGACAACTCCTTATCGCTCAACCGAGGTACGCCTCCTGTTGCCGAAGGATCTTCTGGATTTCGGTTATATCGGCGTCGCGTGGCTTGCAGCTGTCCCGAACTACCACGGCGGCGGCCACTCCGGCAGCGTGACCGGTTACGAAACAGTTGGGTATCAGGCGAACCAGATCAGCCATGCGCAGATCGCAACTGATGCATCGTCCGGCGGCAAGGACATTGTCGACGGTTTGTGGGATTAAGGCCCCGTAAGGAATTTGCCATTCTACGTGTTCGGCGTGAGAAGCACCGCCAACGCCGATGACATCGGTATGCTGGGTAGAATTTTTGATATCGTTGACTTTTACAGTTTTGAGGCCGTTGAGGATCCGGGTGATTCGGACACCAATCTGTGGGGCAGTCTCCATGAGATAGACATTATCATAGCCGGGAACGTTGCGGATTTTCTGTATTTTGTTCCAGATGTATTTGCGGTGGTTCATTTCCATACGTGTCAGCGTGGCAAGATCGAGCCCGTCGACTTCCGGGCCGGTTAGGTTGACCCAGTTGACACCGCGCACGGGGGTGACTGATCCAAGACGTTTGGGTTTTTCAGTGTCGGAGGTTTTTATTTTGTCGACACGATCAAGATTTCCGATTCGGGAGGCTAATCCGACATTGTGGGAGCGATGTTCGAATTGAGCGCCAGCGGCAGCGAAGATGTCTCCGTCGCCGGTGGCGTCGACAACAACTTTTGCGAGGATGGCCTGTCGGCCTGACTTAGACTCGAATACGGCGCCGCGGATGGAGTTGTCCTGCGTAACGGCTTCGACGCCCCAGCAGTGGAGAAAGACCTGGACCTTGGCTTCTTCTATCATTTCCACCATAAGGTATTTCACGGCTTCGGCATCGACGATAGGATTGGAGCCGGGACTGCGGTTGATGATTGCGCCGTCCATTTTTTCGAGGCGGCGCATCATTTCTTCTCCTATTCCCTGACAGACCTGCTTTGGCCCTTGGGCGATGTGGCCGAGGATGGTAAGTACCAGTCCACCGGTCCAGAGGCCTCCGAAGTGGCCGTATCGTTCGACGATAGTGACTTTGGCGCCGGCTCGTCTGGCGGCGATTGCAGCGACGATTCCCGCTGAACCGCCTCCGACCACGAGTACATCCGTCTCAGTCAGTACGGGTAGTCGGCGCTGGGGCTGGATGACTTTACCGTCTATCAGTACGGCGTTGGATCGGTTTTCCTGGACTTTGTTGGTGGTAATAACGGAACTCTGGAAACCGCTTTCACCAATATCCTGGGGTAATAGCTGTTTACCGATTACTGAGCCCGTACCAATGCCAAGCCCTGACATTCCCATTATTCGCAGGCAGTCGCGCCGAGTGATCCTGTTTTTCATGAGCGTCTTCCTTATTCCTAGTAAACGTTTTAGCTTGGGTCTTCATTTGGTAACTGCACGTTTGTACCGAGCATTATGCCAAATATGATAGCGTGTCCGCTTTGAAAAATCAACTGTCCGCTCTAACACGTATCAAGTCCATGGATTAGCGGTCTTTGCGGGCAGGCACTCTGCGATGACCCTTCGCAAACGATATTTTTCCTTCTGAAGAGCTCGGTGCTGCTTGATCATGTCGGGACTCATCCCGCCGTATTTCTGTGTCAGCGGTAAACTCAGGCTCTGTCTGGACGGCAACCGAACTTCTCCCCAGTAAGTTCTGGTTCGACTTGATCGCAACGGCCACCTATGAAGAGTTCAAAGTCAAATACTAAAATCTCTGTTGCCACAAATTGTTTTTTGAGGCATCCTCGTTATGACGTTTCTGCCAACGTTCACTTATCAGGGAGTAGAGTGAGCCTGATTGGCAGGTAGGACCGGTCCGAAAAGCTCCTGACGATCTGTTACTCTCATGACAAATATATGGTGTGCCATAACGACTGTAAGAATCACGCTTAACAGTGTACTATCAAGAATTTTTACTTGACGAAAAAGTAGATAATATGATATAAATAATATTAGTGAATCTTGTGCCTGCATAGTTAGGCATCTATGGTTTTGAGTTCATTCAGCAGGTGCAATTCTTTTAATTTCTGAATAGAGGAGGAGTTATTATGTATTGCTCCAGAGGCAGAGTTTTATGTAAGAACCTGACGACTTTGTGCTGTACAGCCTCATATGCTTACTTCTCATCAATGAACTATTTCTATATAGAGATCAACCCCATGATATCAGGCTTCGGTGTGTGGCCGGAGTGAAATTTCCTATCCGTTTTAGGTTAAAATTAGGAGGAAAAAAATGACACGCTTAACTATAATCTGCATCAGCTTTATTATCGTTAGTTTGATGTTTGCAGGACAAAGCTACGCCGACGTCGATCCCGAAACTATTGTAGGAATTTGGCTTTTTGATGAAGGGGGAGGTGATGTAGCTATTGACTCTTCTGGAAACGGGAATGATGGAACGCTTAATGGTCCCGAGTGGACCAACGAGAGCAAATTTGGCGGTGCTCTGGAATTTAACGGCGCAGGTAGCTATATTGAATTTGCCACCGGGGAAAGCATGAAAACCCAACACTTAACGTTCATGGCTTGGTTCAATACGAGAAAGCTTGACGGATATGGTCATATATTCCAGACGGGTAATGATTGGGACGATATGGCTGGATGTGTATTTAGGGTTCATCAAGAAGGATATGCACAATCGGCTTTGGCATTCGGACCTGGGAATACGGCAACATGGCTTAATGGTCCAGCGCTTGAAGCCGATACATGGTATCACATGGTGCTTACCTATGATGGAACCACTGCGACACTATATCTGGATGGTGTAAATGTAGCCAGTGGCGACGGACAAGGTGAGATAATGTACGATGATCAGCCTGTTAGGATAGGTGTACTTTCCAATACTATTGGTTCT
Source organism: Candidatus Aegiribacteria sp. (assembly GCA_048635425.1). Taxonomy (GTDB): domain Bacteria; phylum Planctomycetota; class Phycisphaerae; order Sedimentisphaerales; family Anaerobacaceae; genus NIOZ-UU13. The sequence goes on along the minus strand of JAIVYN010000015.1, from coordinate 21,151 downwards.
GCTTTTGATGGTTTCATCGACGAGGTTGCCTTATTCGATGTAGCTCTGGAGGCTGAAGATATTGAAGCGATAATGAACAATGGCCTTGCGGGAGTCCTCGGCGACCAACCATTCGCGAGTCGTCCCAACCCGAAAGATGGCTCTCTGATTCTGGACACATGGGTGAACCTTTCCTGGTCCCCGGGAGATTTTGCCGTCTCGCACGATGTGTACCTCGGTGATAATTTTGACGATGTGAACGATGGCGCCGAAGGTACGTTCGTCGGCAACCAGGCTGGAACGTTTATTGTTGCCGGCTTTCCCGGATTCGCTTATCCGGACGGTCTTGTTCCGGGCACAACATATTACTGGCGGATTGATGAGGTCAATGACACTGAGCCTAATAGTCCATGGAAGGGTAAAGTCTGGAGCTTTTCGATTGCCCCCAAGACCGCATATGACCCCGACCCGGCTGATGGTGCCGAGTTGGTAGACCTTACTGCAAAACTTAGCTGGACTGAAGGTTTCGGTGCGAAACTGCACACTGTGTACTTTGGCGAGAATTTTGACGATGTGAATAACGCTGCCGGGGGTTCTCCTCAGGGAACTACGAACTTTACTCCCGGCCCACTTAAACCGGCTAAGACTTACTACTGGCGTGTTGATGAGTTTGATGTAGTCGAAACGCATAAAGGCGATGTCTGGAGCTTCACGACCGAAGGTGCTGTTGCGGCACTTGACCCGGCTAATGGCGCTGCGGATGTAACACAAACGCCTGTTCTCACATGGGCACCGGGCTTTGGCGCTTCACATGAAATTTACTTTGGTACAGACAAAGATGCGGTGAAAAATGCCGATGCAAGCTCACCTGAGTATAAAGGAAGCGGAAACCTCGGCTCCGAGAGCTTCGAACCCGGACAGCTTGAGTGGAATACTACCTACTATTGGCGTATTGATGAGGCTAATAACGCCAACGCCGACAGTCCATGGACAGGCCCACTCTGGAGCTTTACTACGGCCAACTTCCTTATCATAGACGATTTTGAGAGTTACAATGATATTGATGAAGGTGAACCCGGCAGTAACAGGATATATCTGGCATGGGTGGACGGATTCGACAATCCGACAACAAACGGTTCTGTTGTCGGTGATCCCAATGGTCCTCCTTTTGCCGAGCTGACTATCGTTCATAGCGGCAATCAATCGATGCCGTATATTTACAACAACGCAGTCGGTAAATCTGAGGCGACTTTGTCATTGACTTCCAATCGTGACTGGACAGTAAATGGCGTCAACAGATTAACAATTTGGTTCCGAGGCTCTTCGTCTAACGCTGCCGAGCAGATGTACGTTGTCCTTAATGATAGCGCTGTTGTCACTAATGATAATCCTGATGCAGCATTGACAACAAGTTGGACAGCATGGAATATTGACTTGCAGGCTTTTGCTGACCAGGGCATTAGTCTATCTAATGTTAGTTCGATTACGCTTGGTCTTGGTAACAGGAATAATCCGGTGGTCGGCGGTGCAGGTATGATGTACTTCGATGATATCCGTTTATATGCTCCCTAATCTGCTGTAGTTGATTGTGGTTTTTAGATAACGGATTCGTGCTAATTTGGGTTCTATACTGATTTATTTAAAATAGGCTCCTTTTTTATTGTCTATTTGACGAAGCTCGGCATCTACTATATGGTCGTCAAGAAAGAAGCACCGTATACTTAATCCGAAGAAAATGAAAAATTTCAAAAAATATTTGCTTTTTAGGCAAATATTCGAGGTTTGGTGCTTCCATCAATCATCAAATTTGACATTTGTGGTGACAAAACGGAGACATGATGTCACCTGGAAATCAGGGTGTTTTCCAGCTCCTGACAGAGGTGACTTACAGACTTGACCGCTCGCTTCACTTCAGGGAACCTGGAAACGAAGAAAGTTTGACTGGTGTGGTTATAGTTGTGTTCTCAATCAAGCCGGCATATATTACTTTACAAAATGTAATTAATATTTTAAAAGTAATCGTGGCACTCCTATTATGTGAAATAAGGAGATCGTATTATTACTATTCAGCCAAGATATTTGTGTTTAATTTCAAGAGTGGTTGTAGTCGGTTTAGTTGGGATATTGCTTACTGGCTGCAGGAGTGGCGGACCTCTGGATTCCAGGCAAGCGGTTCCAATTATCTTTGACACGGATATTGGTACGGATGTGGATGATGCGGGGGCCTTAGCAATACTTCATATCCTGGCCGATCGGGGCGAGGCTAAAATATTAGCGGCCATGAGCGCTAATCAAAATCGCTGGTGTGCACCGGCCATCGATGTAATCAATACCTATTATGGTCGGGGGGATGTGCCCATTGGCTCTTCGAAGACTGGTCCCAATCCCGAAGAATGGTACCACGACAGTGTCCCCGACTACCCCCATGATTTAACTACCAGTGATAACGCTCCGGATGCCGTTGCCCTATATCGCAAGATTCTGGCGGTCCAGCCTGACCAAAGTGTGACTATCGTGGTCGTGGGGTGGCTTACGAACATGGCCGACCTGCTCAACAGCAAACCGGATCAGTACAGCCCACTTACCGGAAGACAAATGGTTAAGGCCAAGGTCAAAGAGTTGGTCTCTATGGGCGGCAGATGGCCAAATTCACCGAAAAACGAAGGCGAATATAATTTTCACATGGACGGAGCGGCCGCACACAAGGTGATCAGCGACTGGCCCGGTAAGATCATGTTCACGGGTTTGGGCAAAGATGTGATGACCGGCGCTCGGTTAGTGGCTCAGGGGCCGAAGGATAATCCGGTGCCGGCGTTTTATCGAAATTTCTTTGAGGGGTACAAAGTCACTGAGAGATCGAGCTGGGATCTTATTGCAGCGCTTTATGCCGTGCGAGGTCTGTCCGATTATTTCACCGCCGTCTCGGAGGGCAAATGTGTGGGCCAAAAAGACGGAAGCAATCAATGGATCCCCGGCCCCCCTTCAAAGCATGCCTATCTGGTTCATAAAATGCCCCAGACGGAACTGGCCGCGGTGATCAAGGATTTGCTATTAACTTCACCCGTCCAGTGAGCAATAACTTCTTTCGTGAAAATCAGCAGATTGGCTAACAGTGTGACTGTGACGGTTGAGGTCAAGGAGCCTTCCATATAAAGGGCATGGCCCGCATGGCCGGCCTTCGTGAAGACCGCCAGTAAAAAATTTCACGCCAGCTTCAGAAGGGATATCCGCCTCAAATACGGAAGATACACCTACAGTCCCAAGCACACACCTATATTTGTCGATAACCTTAATGTCAATTTATTAAATATTCTTGTTGTTTCTTTAGTTATCTTTCCTGCTTTTCATAATAATGCTTATAATCCTGATAAAGCTTCACTGTAGCCTTACCACCAGGTTTTCGCGAAGCCCAGGGAGCATTAAAGAGTCCGGGAAATTGATAACAAAGTATCTTCTCAAAATTGTTAAAACGATGAAGATCGTCTAACAATGCATAAATTGGACGCGGATAAAGCTCATCTTGCTCTCCAAAAACAAAAGCCTCCATATCCATCCACAGGTGTGTACCAGCTTCATCACACAAGTTTTGCAATAAATCTGCTACCTCTTCACCGGTCATATCATCTTCCGGCATGCGGTGGAAACCAAATGGACATAAAATATCGAGATGAGCTAACAGTTTAGGATAAACATCAAGTCCGATTTTTATGTGATGGGAATTAGAGGCCAGCATAACGGGTTTATCCGGTGCTAACTGGCGAACATGTGCGCGAAACTCTTTGAAAAACCGAACAATCTCGTTGTGATGAGTTCTCATGAGTGCTTCATCTTTTACATTGGGAGAAAGTGCACCGTGAATTTCCGCCGAGACATACCAACCATAAAAAGATGGATGATGCCTATAACGCTGCCATAATTCTGTGGCAACTATTTTATGCCATTCCAGCGAGCCCTCTGTATAATCAAACCAGGCGTACATGCCCACCGGAACAAAGACAGACATCCCGCGGTCATCCGCTTCTGAAAGTACTGCTTCCATCGGATCTTTCGATTCTATAGGCATCCTATCCGAAAATAATTTGGATGGATAAAATGCTTTCCCTGTGTAACCAATCTGTTCAATTTGATGCTCATCCACATACTTTTCATTACGAAACATTTCCTGTCCAACAATTATATTCATTCCAATGTCATCCATCGCTTTTACAAGTTCCTGCCACTGATTTTCTGACATTTTTTTTATTTCATCATTCCAAAGACGTCCTTCCCGTTCACTCCAATGGTAAAATCCAAACCATGCTCCATCGATGGTGCCAATTGAACGCGTTTCGGAAGGTATTATTGTAATGGGGTGAATCACACGCTCTATCTTTTCCTTTACTTTGTTAGTAAAAATAATCTTATGTTCACCAACATTGCCTTTTGCTGACCAGTGAAAATAAATTCCTTTTGATGATTGAGGTGGAACAACAACTGTTTCACGATAAAGTAATCCAGATTTTGATTCGTGATCCAAATAAATAGCTGTTTCAATAGTTTGTTCAGATTTCTGATTGTTCCACACAGCTCCGCGAATGGACATTGTGATTTTTTCACTCACCGAAGACGGCGGGATCAATGTTAAGCTACATAAATATTGGTTATTTTTTCCGATTATATTGCCATGTGATTCTTTTGGGTTTTCACATCCTACAATTAATATCATAATAACCATAAAGATGGCTAGGTATCTCATATTGTACTCCTTTCTTGACTAACGCTGGCGATAATCGTTGAGTCTGAGAAAAGACTTTCCAAAGCACATTCAATTGAAGCTCAGAGGTGTAGCGGCGGTCCGATGCCTGCTTGATTAAGCACATATGGTGAAGGAAGCTCCTACGATTCACACTCTGCATCAGAATTTACCGTATTCACAATGCACACGCCGTCACGTGTGAGCTCACGACCAGGGCGAGGGTCCGTCCTTGTACGTGACGAACTCGACAACTGCACCGTCAGGAGTCTGGTAGAATCCGGCCACGGCAAAGCCGGCGTCAAAGGGTTCGAGTAAGACCTTCATACCTTGGGCGGCCTCAGTGATGGCTTCTGCGTTTTCCACGCGGTAACCGATATGCGGAATCTCACGCAGAGGGCCGGTAACGGGACTGTCGGGCTCGAAACGCAGCCACTCCACGCGGTAAGGATGGTCTTCACAATTGGTGATCCACACGCGAGTAGCCTCCACAAAAGCCTCGCCGGGTTTCTTTTCGGTGGTGATAATGCCTACGTGGTCAAATTCCATGGTTACACCTCGATCATGTTTAATGTGTATACTTCTGTTCCTGTTTACATTAGCAGTTCTCGGCGAGCTGCCTCCACAATACGATTCAGTTCACGGCGAAAACGTTCGTCACGCTCTACGGGCCGAGCGGTTTCCACCAACTTCGGCCAGGCCTGATCGGCTTGTTGCAGGAGTGCCTCATCTTCCCGGCTGGGTGAGTAAGCACGTTCTTTCTTGGTGGTTCGATCCAGAAGCGGAGAGTCCCAAAGCAGGTCACGGAAATGGCGGAATGTATGGTCTGTCTGGATATACGCACTCTTTTCACAGAATTCCATCTCGTTGATGAGATCCACACACAAGGTCTCGGGATTGACCTCAATGCCTCGGGCAAATCTGTACTCGGCTAGGTTGATGTCACGATCGATCATGGCTTGGGTCGGGGAAAAGGTCGACCCGTTGTCGAGTAGTCCGATGGGTAGAGAGGCACTGACCGTTGCGGCAAAGGCCATCTGGCGATAGGTCTTGAGCAAGGCTGCCTGGATACCAGGGCACCTGGCCTCTACATACGCGGGTTCCACGTTGAGCACGAGGCCGTACTTGGTCTTGAACAACTGATGCAGGGCCACATCGGTGAGGACCGCCTGGGGTACGGCATAACAGACCTGGGTGGTTCTCATGTCCATGACCGCAGCAATACTCGTGGTGTAGACCATGATCTCGGGGTCAATCAGACTCGTCGCGGTGATACACCCCAGCAGTTCCGCTGCTGCCACCACTATGCTGCCCGCGGGTGTCACGGGGGTGGTGCCACCCAGGATGGGCATGGTCGCGAAGTTTACCGGGAACTTGTATTTAAGCGCCTCGGCCAAGACGTCACAGGAACGAGTATCCAATTTGAGCGGTGACGTAGTGCAATATGCATTCACAAAAATCGCAGGTTCAGACGGAACCACACCGCTGTTCAGATCGGCAGCCAGTTTGGCTAGTTCGGCCAGATACTTGACCTCCTGTCCGCATGTGGTTGCCACCCACCCCGGCTTATCCGTATGCAATAACAGCAGGCGCGCGGATTCGAGACTCTCCATACGGATGTCAAAGTCACTGCAGACAAACGGGGCATTCACGGCCTTGACCTCCGGAAGGGCTTGACCCAGTTTGATCATATCAATCTGGTCTTGGGCCGTGGGCTTGCGATACGTTCCTGTAGGATAGTCATAGATAAAGGGTGTGCCAAAGCCATAATCTAGCGTAAATTCATCCGGCCAAGCCACATCGTTGTCCGGTAGTCGACTGCAAAACGGATACCAAAGGGACGATCGTACCTTTTGGTAGCGGTCTTTTTGGGCCCCGATTTGACGTTCTACCAGGTCCGGTTTAAACCAGGCCCGGTGTTTGTCAAAATCCACTCGGCATCCGGCGTCGGCCAACGCCTCTAATAAAAACCGTCCCCGAATCTGCAGACCAGTTTTTTCCAAGACGTGCAGTACCGCATGATGGATTTGCTCCATCTGATCAGTGCTAATCGTTCTTAAGAGTCCCTGTAACATAATCGGTATCTTTTATTCCTGTACATTTCTATGTATCTGCCTCTGCCTTACGGCCCGTGAACCGTTCGAGATAGAATCGCCCCTGGTGGGACTGGTCCATGAAATTTGAGCAGACGTCTCGGAGTGACTCCTAAATTCTTGCCTTGCGACCATTCAGCTTTTGCATCATCAACCGACCCGCCTTGAACTTCACTACTCTCTTACTTGGGACATGGATTCGTTCGAGAGTCTTCGGGTTTTGTGCTGTTCTTGGTGCGCGCTCATGAGATTCAAAAACTCCAAAGCCACGAAACTCCAAGCGGTTACCTTTGACAAGTTCAGAGATGATCTCTCCGAGGAAATCTTGAACTGTAGCTTTAACCAACGCACGCTTAGCCTGAGTACTTTCAGTAATTCGGTCAATGAGTTCCTTTTTTGTTACTGTTGACATAGGCTATCTCCAGAATGATTTATTGTAACGGCGGTAACACTCAAACGAGTAATTAGAGTAGTCTAACGAATAAGACCCTTTCAATCAAACACTTTGGCATTTTGGTACTGACAGACCTTTGTAATCATCCGTGATACCAGGCCGAGATGGGACGACCGTTGGCAGCTCGAATAACCAGTTGAAAAACGATCCTGATCACGTATGCTTGCTGAAATCCTGCCATTCAATCTTCCCTATGTTCTTTAGAGCATAGCCTACCTCGCGAAGATAATCACCATAGCACACTTGTACATGGAATCCCTGCATTTCGGTAAGCAACTTGCGACAATCACCGTCGATCTCTATGTCGATCTGGGACCGACAGGCTGGATGAGAAGGTGAGTCAAGCACCTTTCCACGGAATCCTTGCCACTTCGTACATCTTAGATTCGGGATGATGACCGTGACGATCTGCCCTTTAGTATACTGGACCTTAGTCGCTGCACCGTAGTCTGACTCGAAATGGGTCATAATCTTGGCTGGCTCGTAATCCTTGCCATTCATTTTCCTGGGGGCGGAACAATGGGCCACCGTGAAAATGCCATGGTGCGGAAAATGCGAATTGCACAAGAAGGTTGGCTTGCTGGCGATCCAACGCATCAGTACACCGGGCAAAGTGTGCGTGAGATCAGTGTGACAGTAGGCTGTATATCCTTCGTCATTTGCCATGCTCAGTACTAGACAAGGCGGCGTATCGAGCATCTCGATAACCGATTTTCCCATGCAGTGGGCAAATCCGAAGTTTGTCGCGCCCGACTCGCTCATCAGCTCTTTGCAAACCTCCAAGGCCAAAAATGAGTTGACCACGAACTTCCGATCGGTCTCAAGGGTAGTATTACGCAGAGCAAGCAGTTCCTTCGTTTGTCGCTCTACGTCATTCATGACGTCCTTATCCGCCCGGGCTTTTCCAAGCCGCTTGGCAAATTCCGCCTCAGAAACGATTTCGAAGTCGTAATCCCAGACTTCTTTTGCATGAACTGGTCCAAGCCTTTGGCCAGGTTCACTATAGGCAACTAGCCCTCCGATGGCAAGCATCTTCGTGCCTTTGGCATTCTTCAGCCCGTACAGCGCCCGTAACCGCCAGAGAACCTCTTTATAGTCGTCGACCACAATGTCGTCAACATCCATGTTGGGTTCTTTAAAGGTGTCGCCATTTCTGCGCAAGAGCCGCCAATGGGCGATTTCGTACCAGAGGTAGTGATGATCGGACTTATGCCTTAAAAACATTATTTTTGGCGTTTTGGAGGCAACAACTCTATATACTTGCCAACCGCCGGCCGGATACAACAAGAGTATGTCACAGTCGGTGCCTACCACCTCATCTGCTTTTTGATCGCTATTCACCAGTGCCATAGGCAAGACCTCGATGGGAAACTCTGCTTCGGATGCCAGTTTCTTCAATTCAGCTTTAATTCTCCTGGCCTCTTCCTTTACCTTCCCTTGCGTTGTGAGCCCACCGTAACTCCGCCAACTACTTTTCTCTTGCCGTTTCTCAATTTGATAGATAAGAACCGGCTTGATTCGCAACGCAGCACCCCGGGGCAAAATTGTTCCGGATGAAACCGGTTTTGTGGAAACGGCACGAGTCTGCGACGTTATTGCAAATGTTAGACCGCCCAGTGCGGCCGCGCTAGCAAAGCCACCAAGAAATCCACGGCGGCTTATGCCCCTTATGGATGTCTCAGCATGTCTGCCGCATGAACAACAAAACGCACGGAATTTTGAGTTGTGTTGTAGTTCACTGTTTTGCATGGCTGACGACCTCCTAATTAAGCCTATATTTTCAGTGGAGACAGCAATACTGCCCGACTTTTCTATTTGACTAAGTTACCAAATCTCCTCGATTGACACAACTACAAGGTTGTAGGTGTGAGACGTCTCCTACAACCACTTACCAATTGGCAACGTTCATTAAAGCCGTTCACACAAAATCTGCGTTTTCTGATTAAAATCAAAGCACCGTATAGTTAATCCGAAAAAAATGAAAAATTTCAAAAAATATTTGCTTTTTTGGCAAATATTTGGGATTTGGTGCTTCCATCAATCATCAAATTTGACATCTGTGGAGTCATTTTGGAGACATGATGTCACCGAAAAATCGCAGTATTTTGTAGAACGTTAACACTCCTATTGCAACCTTTAATTACGGGCACAGTATGTTGAACCTACCGGAATATTATTGAAATTGAGATGAAAGTTTTGTATTATGGGACTTGGATTGTACAGGAGTGTTTTAGTGAAGTGTATATTGGAAATCCCCGTTGATCAGACTTTTGGGACGGGAGTCAAATCGCCTACCAGTCATTTGCTATGCGGGTTCTTTCGCAAAATGAATGAAGATGTTGATTGACTAAGGCCTTTTAATATGAGCCTTGCCTCTTTTGAAATGAGTATAGCGTTGAGAAGTTGATATGGCAACGATTTTTTGCTGTTCAGTTAAAAGATTGACAGCCTTGGCGCATACGGATATTAAGCTCTTTGACATATTGGTTAAGTAAACGAGATTAAAAGCCTAAGCAAAAGGCTGTTCAAAGGAATTTCATCATCAGCTTTAGCTTGTCATGGCAGTATGGCAGTTTTTTACCGACAACCTCGGCTGGAGTTTTTCCATCGAGTCTGCTGTTAGGCATAAAATAGTTATGCCTGTAGACCCTGGAGGCAACAAAGCACCACAAGCCCAGCTCGCTTTTGAAACCTCGAAATGGGCGTGCAGCAGTTTTGAAGTCGGACCATTGTCTTTCGAGTCGGTTGTTGTTGACCTTTTTGACTGGGTCCCAGTCCCATCCGACATATCTGATGTGTCTTTTCTCTGTGTCGTATCCGAGGTCGTCAAGAGCACAGGGGTAACTATGCAGGCCATCGGTAACGACGTTTGCCTTTCGAAGTGATGGAGAGTTTTCAAAGGCGATGTTGAATGTGCTTCTGGCGTATTCGGTTGACCTTCTGGGCGAGATGAAGAAGGTTTGTATGGAATCGAATTTTGACTCTTTTCCGGCCCATACCCATCGTTTTTGGCCATTTGAACGGAATTGGGTTTCGTCAGTGAACAATCTCTTATGGCGTGAATAGGGCACTTCAAGAGGTCCGAGATTCTTATGGATGTTCAGGATGGCTTTGTTCCTCCACCTGGTTACGGTGTCGTGTGAGATTTTAACATTGTACAGTTGCTTCATGATCATAACTATTTGTGGTGCTGGTATGGCGCAGATCACGGCCAGGTAGGTCACGATGGATACGGTTTCTTTTGAGAAGTCCATTTTGTTCCAGCAGAAAGGTATAGTAAATTTATCGATCTGGATGGCTTCAATGGAGTCCTTGGCAATTTTGAAGCTTTTTCCGGGAAAAGGGATGTTGATTTTGTGCGAGCATTTTTTGTTTCCCTTCGCGTTGTGCCGATTGCATCGCAGGCGGTATCCATCGGAGAGGTGTTTGAATATCCCCATTGACGAGCCGCATTTGGGACAGGTGAAAGATGGGTATTTTTTGAGGCGTGGCGGCCTGTCGGGAACGAATTGATATCCACAGCTTTGAAGGTTCTTACATCTGTATTTTTGCTTTTTGCATAATGGGTCGATTCCGAACTTCCATGTGTTGCTTTTGCATTTTGGGCATTTAATTTTGTTGTCCTTAACCATAAAAAACTCCTTTCGATATGGCCGAAACCGGGTGTAAACCGGTAGGCGTTAAAACATTGCTTTACGGCTCATATCGAAAGGTTTTAGATAGTCAACGCAATTTTGTTGCGAAAGAACGGCTATGCGTAAGGAGGATGAAGAATGAAAGAAATAATAGGAATAACTTCGTTGATATTGGCGGTGTTTTTCTGGATACCCACGCTTCTTGCTGCAGATCCCACATGGGAATATATCTACGAGGGAGATATACTGCCTGATGATACCTTACTGGGCGATAACGCGTGGCAGCTTATGGGGGACAACAAATTTGCCGAAATCACTGACCAGGGCGAACTTCATATTGATGATGTTGGGGAAAATCACTGCTTTTTCCTGTATAACGTAGCGGATGCTGCCCTGATGCAACAGGCAACAATCGAGGCACGCGTCAAAGTGCTTTCCCAGTCCGGGGCGGCGAATTTTGAGGTGCTGGTTGGGATGCAGGATGGGAGCAATTCCAAATGGCTGGATCTTTTCCCTGACCATATTCTGCTGAATAACACCAACAGCACGTATGATGTTGATATGACAGAGTATCATATTCTAAGAATGGTAAGAGATACAGCAGATATCCATATCTATGTGGACGATGAGGAGGTGATAAGCGAACCGCACGTGGGGGCAGGCGAAAGTTGGATTGGTTTCATTTTCGGTGCCGGCTGCACCGCATGTACAAGCGAACAATACTGGGATTATTTGGTATTTACGACGGAAGGCGGTTTCTCACCGGAAGAGCTTCCCAGTTATGCATCTATGCGTAAACCGGAATTAGCTGCGGGTCCCAACCCGGCCGACGGTGCACTCCACTCGGATACATGGGTGAACCTTAGCTGGCGGGCCGGAGATTTTGCTGTCTCGCACGATGTGTATTTCAGCTATAATTCTGATGATGTGGAGATCGGTGCCCCTGAAGCATTCCAGGGCAATCAGGTCGGAACATTTTTAGTTGTCGGTTTTCCCGGATTCCCCTTTCCAGATGGCCTTGTTCCGGGCACAACCTACTACTGGAGAATTGACGAGGTTAATGACACCGAGCCGAACAGTCCGTGGAAAGGCGAGGTCTGGAGCTTTAGTATTCCTCCCAAGACTGCATACTTTCCTGACCCGGCTGATGGCGCCGAGGCTGTAGGCTTGGATGTTACTCTTAGTTGGACGGGAGGTTTCGGTTCAAAGTTACATACCGTGTACTTTGGCGAAAATTTAGATGATGTAAGCAACGCCGAAGGTGGACTTCCACAGGGAACTGCAACCTATATTCCCGGCCCACTTAAATTGGCTAAGACTTACTACTGGCGGGTCGATGAATTTGATATTATCGAGACGTATAAGGGCGACGTCTGGAGCTTTACTACTCAGGGCGCCGTCCAAAGTCTGGACCCATTAAATGGCGCTGTGGATGTAAAACAGACAGCAATTCTCACCTGGTCACCGAGTGTCTATGCTGCTTCGCATGGGGTTTATTTCGGCGCAGATAAAGATGCCGTGAAGAATGCCGATACCGGCTCGCCGGAGTATAAAGGCACCAGGGACCTTGGTGCTGAGACTTATGACCCCGGAATGCTTGAGTGGAACAGCACTTACTACTGGCGGATTGATGAGGTCAATAACACCAATCCAGACAGCCCTTGGCCGGGCATCCTCTGGAGCTTTACGACAGCCAACTTCCTTGTCGTGGACGATTTTGAATCTTACAATGACCTTGACCCCGCCGACCCCGAGAGCAACAGGATATTTAATGCGTGGCTGGACGGATATGACGACCCAACAAACGGTTCTCTTGTTGGTTATGACACTCCTCCTTTTGCAGAACAAAATATCGTTCACGGAGGCAACCAGTCGATGCCGCTTTACTACGACAACAGTGTTGGGTACTCTGAGGCAACTTTGACATTGACTTATCCACGTGACTGGACAGAGAAAGGTGTGAACACGTTAACGATTTGGTTCAGGGGCAATTCGGATAATGCTGCTGAGCAGATGTATGTTGCTCTAAATGACAGCGCGGTGGTCAATCATGATAATCCTGATGCAGCGAAGATAGGTTCCTGGACCGAATGGACTATCGATTTGCAGTCGTTTGCAGATCAGGGAGTAGACCTTACCAATGTCAATACGATGACCATTGGCTTTGGTAATAGGAACAATCCGACTGCCGGCGGTGCAGGTATGATGTACCTCGATGACATTCGTCTGTATGCTCCGTAATATGTAGAAGTTGATTGTGTCGTTCAGATAAGAGATTCGTATTAGTTTGGGACCTATACTGATTTATTCGGTATGGGTCCCTTTATTTTTCAACAATACCGTCAAAGGTGTGATATCATTTATAAGTTTCTTTTCATCCGTATACTTAATCCGAAAGAAATGAAAAATTGTTAAAAAATATTTGTATTTTCGCAAAAAACTGACATTTATTCGGACTCGATATAGGCAAAATTAACATTTGTGGTGACAAAATGGAGTCACGATGTCACCTGAAAATTATGGTGTTTTTCAGCTCCTGAAAGAGGAAACTCTTTCAGAAATTATGGCATTTTGGAACCCATGAAAATGGGGGCATTTTGGTGGCATCTTTGCGCGGCTCGGTGCGCTCTGATTGGCTGGTGGGACCGGTCCAGGAAATTTGAGCAGACATCTCGGAGTGACTGCTACATACTTGCCTCGCGACCAATCAGCTTCTGCTTCATCAGCCGACCTGTTTTAAACTTCACCGTTCGTTTGGCCGGAACATGAATTCGTTCCAGGGTTTTTGGATTCCGTGCTGTTCTGGGTGCGCAGTCACGAGGTTCAAAAACTCCAAAGTCACGGAACTCCAAGCGGTTGCCATTGGCGAGTTCAGAAATGATTTCGTCGAGGAAGTTCTGGACTGTAGCTTTGACCAATGAGCGCTTGGCCTGAGTGCTTTCAGTAATTCGATCGATAAGTTCCTGTTTCGTGATTGTTGGCATAGGCTATCTCCAGAATGATTTATTATAACGGTGGTAACACTTCAACGAGTACTCAGAGTAGTATAATGGACATGGCCTTTGAACTCAATTACATTGTCGGTTTCTCTATAGCAAGTTTTTTTTGGCTTTTGTCGCACCGTTGCCTTGATATAGAGCTACTTTGTTAGCACCATTCACTATAGTAATTTTAGCATCTGGCTGTTCGATGAGCCAACCATCCACAACTGCCTGTGGCTCATGGGTAGCGTGCAAATGCACTGCTTCAATGAGTTCATCAGGTATCTCTGAATGTATCCAGATTTGCCGTAAGCGTTGCAACATTCTAGCAAACTTATATGGTTTGTGACTATACAGCACGTATTCATTCTCGGTTGTTCTAAGTATCTCATCAATGGGAGCCATCAAACGATTGTAAAAGCCACCCAGCGTTTTCTTCTCACCAATACCGTCGGGACACTCTGCCACAAACAGTATCTCACCACCATCTTTCACGGCGCACTTTGTTAGCTCTAAAGCTCTTTGGGCAACGTAAAGGTTTATATCATTTGGCAATCCACCAGGTGAAACGATAAGTCGGTCAGCCGGCATAACTATATGCGTATTCCACTCATCTGTTATATCAAAGGCCTCGCTGCTAACTTCTTCAACAGGTCCAAAACGTGCCCAATGTAATCGTCCAGATTTGCTAATTGTCACAAGCGCATAGACCGGCCGGTTTTTTACAATTAGCTGCATCCCTTCGAGTTGATCCTCAGCAACCGGATTGTTTCTTCTATTCTTATCTCTGTGCCAAGGATGGTTGCCGAATGTTGACCTCTCGTCCAGTGCTAATCTGTGATTTTGCTCAGCCGTTTCGTATGTACATATTCCTGGCAAAAAGTTCTTAACCGGATTTGAATATCCTGCAAAATAGTGTACTTTTACATCTGACAATACAATAAAAACGTCTGCTTCGTCAACTAAGGCATTAAACAAGACCTCTGTATCATGTGATGTTTGATCCGCTGTTATGAACGTTTCGTGTTCACAGTCATGGGTATGTATTTCAAAATGTCCAATACCTGCTTGCTCAGCAGCTTTGGCTATTTGCTCCCTGATTCTATCATTTTCGGGAGTCTTGGGATTGTGCGTGCCGGTACAGATCAAGAATCGCACCTGTGTGCTCTTTTGGAATATGTCAAAAACCTGACCGAAAATATCATCAAATGGTTCATCACGGGTTCCATCATCAATCAGCACACATAGACGCATATCGGCAATTTTATCTTGAAAATCGTGGGCTTCCTTTACCGCTAGCGCTTCCCGCAAGAGCGTTATGTTGTTTGCTTTTCCCTGGTCCCGACAGGGCTGGATAATTTCATTGACATTAGCTTCAGGAATTTGCAATGACAAAAACCCTTTACCGTAGTGAAGATTGACTTTCATAACGATCATTCCATCGATATAACATTATGTGCGAGCAAATCTATATCGGCTACAAATACCTGTGATTATAGTAGATTTCTTAACGAGCACCCTGATATGAAGCGCCCACTGCTGAGCTGGTTTGGATTGGCGTTTCGTATGTCCTGGGCAAGGCGAGCAAAAAAAGTAGTCCCAAAAAGGTATCTATTATCTCTTAACAGGTGTGAGTAAATCAGTATTATATAGTAAGGGAGTGGGCGAGGCTTGTGACGGATACTCCAAGTAAGAGAGGGTAAGGGCACCGGTTAATTTCGTTCGTTCTATGGACGTAACAAAAACGAACACCAATATATTCAACTACACTGTGAGAAAAGATGAGAAGAATATTTAAGAAGATTGGAATCATCATCGTCCTGCTCTTGCTAATAGCTAGGCTATTATCGATAGCAAGCTTTTCGTATGACAAATATGCTGTAAGTAAGTGGCTCCAAAATCCGCATCCTCCTGGATGATTGGTAAGCATTGGTTCACACAAACTATATACAACTGTCAAGGATGAAGGATCGCCAGCTGTCATTATGTTACCCGGCATGAACGCTTTTTCCTGGGGTTAGTGGGAGATTCAGGTGTGATATTGCTATATAGTCAAATTTCCTTCAGCAGCGAACCTGACAAAAAGCGCGCATGACCAGCAAACGGCCATTCCACCTGCTTTGCTGCGAGATCAAGTAGATATGTTTTGCTGTGTTATTCAGAAACTATCTCGATGCCGTTGATCTCGGGATTTTGTATACCGCTTATGAAGCCTATGACCAGTTCTTCATTAGTTATAGTTATGTCTTTGAATTCCTTACCTACGGGCTTTTCGAATCCGCCACCTTCTTTATAGGGGTCGAAGTCCTCAAGAACAACCTCATCATTAATGGTCACGGAAAAGACCCTTTGGCCTTCGCCTGTTATCCCGTCATATGTCTCAGCGAAGTGAAGTCGGACTGTATATTGGCAGTTGGGCACTTTGAATTTGTATGTGGACATGGAGTAGCATTCGGTCTCGTAAATTTTCGGTGCGTCGGTGCCGGTAATACCCAAATCGCCTCGGTCGACAGTCATCCCGTCAACAACGCCCCACGTATTGCCTTCTTCCATATATTGATCTGGCAGCCATAGATTGCCGCTCTTGTCAGTATATGGCTCGATGGCAGCACAATTGACGCGTAGAGTGAATTTTGGGGACTTGGTCTCGACCTCGGTTTCAACTGTGGTGGCACAGCCTGAAAATGCCAAAACCACCACTGCGACAATACAGCTGATGGTAAATAATCCTTTAGCCATTGTGCTCATCCCTTTCAAAAAATGACAAATTCACTATTACCTGACATTTCCCATTTAAACGGTTGAAAAACATAATGTTCTCCGTACGACATCAATAATCTTGCCAAAATTACCTTGAACGGTCAAGAAATTCTTTTTCGAGCCAGTTTTACCGAAAATTTGCATGTAAACACGTTTATTTATGCCCGCCTTAAGGCTTAGTGTTCATATCCGAACAATAAACGTCACGATTCCCATGATAATGGCGAAAAGCGCGATGCTATCATTCCGGGGTGCTCTATCCTTATTATGGAACGTGCAGCCGAAAAACTTGTTGAGTTTCCGCCAGAATAGGTAGAAGATGTTGAATATCAGTAGTGCCGAGACGAACCACATAGGCCCGGACCCGATCCCCTGATAATTAACGATATATGAACCGAGGAATTGTGGAAAAGACATGACTGATCTGGTTGCGACTCTCAATATCGTGTAATCGATAATTGGGTCTATTATGATGACATAGAATATAAACGGTATTCCCAACCGCAGTAATCTGTCAGTGAGAAATCTCTTACCGCCCTTTCGGTCGTACGATCCGGGGGTAAAGTACCCAGATACAAGAAAAAAGAAACCCATCGTGAATCCCATAACTACCCCTTACATCGTCATACACAAGGAGTGCGCCTTGAGTAAATCATCCCCCCAAAATCCATCTTAAAAAACCCCTAAGTTTGAGGTTAAAATGGGGCCATTTTAGGTGGTACTTGGGACGCGCCTAGTGCGCTGTGATTGGCTGTTGGGATTGATCTTGAAAATTCCGATAGATCTGTGGTCTTAATAATCAGTAGAGCTAATGATAAATATTAGACTAATCCCAGACTTTCCTTGAGCTGTTGGCAGGAACCTTCTGGCACACTATATAGACCACGGCTTTGATGAAAAGAAACATAACTGTTTTTTACTATCAATGTCGACTCCAATATACTTGTCCAAAAACATTCTCCTGTAATAAAAGCAACTATGTTCTATAATAAAAAAATGTGTTTTATAATCAATTTACGAAGATCTGGTTACATAGTATCCATAATCTGAACATTAGCTTTTTCGAGAAGTGGAGTTGGCCGATGAATCCAAAGATTGTCCTTTTGTTGGCGGTATTGCTTGTCCCAGTCGGTGTGAATGGAGGCGAAGCAGAAGAATCAAAAAGTAAAGATTTGAATGAGGTTCACTTCCCTGCAAACAACCAAGAACCTATTGGTAAGCCGGGGCTCATGGCAACGTACCGACATGAATCTGATGGTTTAATTCCCGGTTCCGTTGTACGAACCTTCACGCTGGCTCTTGGCCCTTTAGAAGAGAAAAATAGTACTCACTACCAATGGCTTCATTTACAGGCAACTAAATCAAATGGAGAACAGTTTAATGTTTGGATTCTTACAGACAGGTATCCTCCTGCCAGTGTTACGATTGCCCGGGAAACAACAGCGCGGTACATATTGCAGGAGAGAAACTCCAAGTCTTTGGAGTTTCGTCACCGATTCTCAGGAGAAGCGGTTCTCCCCTCGCTTGGTGCCTGGAAACACCTTTTTCCACGTGCTGCAGATAGTGTTTCTTCCGACGGTCTATTTGCCAACAAAATCAAATACTTGGGAAATGTCTATTTGCTCGAAAAACTCGAAGACTCAAAAAAAACGACTCAGCCGGTTGACATTAAAATTCTCAAACTCCTTCCGGATGTGCTCATTGGTGTCCCTCACAATACAAAGCAGAAAGATGAAACCCGGCGTTATGACGACTCCGACTACGAACTGATTCGGCTCACAACAAACGATTACAACGAAATGATTGAAGCGGGAATGAATTGCCTCCGGGTTGACAAAGAACAAGCTGGCTGGATCGACCATCGAGAAGTGTTCTACTGGGGGGTCGGTGGAGAACAGGTCAATTATCCTGAATGTCTTTATCGCAGCAATTACCTTGGGCCTATTCTTTTTCTGGATGAACCGGCGGTTTGTACAAGGGATCACGTTGTTCGGCCCCGTTTAAGGAAGGATCAAGAGTTTCGAGAGACTATTACCCCTCAGATTGTCTTGGAGGAATTTAAGAAGTATTTTCACAAAGCGAAGTATCAAGGTAATCCCACAACTTTACTTCGTGGTCTGGCGGCACGGGCGGATGTAAATATTGGTGATATGGAATTTCTTCAGCAGAACCTTTATACATGGGAAACCATGGTGAGTTCGGCACTTCATCAGCTTGGCGAAGGAAAGAGTGGGCCCCCTTCTTCGATGGCTTTTGAACCTCCAGGACGTGTGGGAACGCTCAGGACCCTTCCAGAAATGAACATGGCTTACCTCTGCCAGATCCCGGTTGAAAATCCCAAAAACCTGACAGGTATTATTTATGGATTTCTGCGCGGCGCAGCAAGACTCACGGGCAAAGGATGGGGAACGAGTATCTATGGTCAAGTCGATCGTGCGGACAGCTTCTGGTTTCTAACACACGCCTACGACCTCGGAGCAAGCTTGTTCTTTTTTTGGGATACGCACCGACTTGCCTGTGTTCCTTATAAAGAGTGTTTGGCCTTGGCGAGAAATCTGCGGGCTCATGTTGAAGCACATCCTTATCGAGAAATGAATAAACTCAAAAGAGCCGCCGAAATCGCTATTCTCCTTCCTCCCGGATATAACCTTGGCCATGTTTATATGGGTAAAGGTAATTTATGGGGACTCGGCGAACTCAACTTGGAACGTTTGAACCGAGAAGGTGTCAAGTACCGTACAGTAATGGGTAACTTTTTTACGGAAATTGAACGGTGCATCCGGATGGGTGTTGCATACGATCTTTTTTGGGATATCGAAGGATATAAGTTTCCCGGATATCGAGAGGTAGTCCACATCAGAGAGGATGGAAAGGTCATGGTTGAGATTGCTGGGAAAAAGATTTTACATGACGGGCCGAGAATCCCAGACCGCCCTGAAGGTAATCCACCCCAACTTTCCATAGAACTCTCGATCGAGACAGGCAAAGCTCCTTTAGA
Source organism: Candidatus Aegiribacteria sp. (assembly GCA_048635425.1). Lineage (GTDB taxonomy): Bacteria > Planctomycetota > Phycisphaerae > Sedimentisphaerales > Anaerobacaceae > NIOZ-UU13. The sequence goes on along the minus strand of JAIVYN010000015.1, from coordinate 1,519 downwards.
AGTCGCGGCCCGTGCCTTTCTGACTGAAGGTTCATCACCTGTCTATTACACATTAGGTGCCGATCGAAAAGGTATTTATAACAATGTAAAAGTTTTTTGGGAATTGTACGGGCCGGGAGAGGAGGATTATCGCTTTCTTCTGAACTGGAATCGGGAGCCACATATCCGTGAGGAAGGCACCCGGTCAACCGTGGATATAAAATTCAAAATCAGTCGGCCGGGAAAATATCGTCTCCGAGCCGCCGCTGTGGATTTAGCCGGACGAACAGCGGTTGTCTGGAAAAATATTATCGTCGAGTACTGAGTTTGGATTCTCAAATCGATAAAGAGAACAGACAAAACAAAGCCTGCCCTACATCGTGGTTATTGTCCTTTTTGTTAAGGTTTACATAATTAATATCCATCCGCCTTTTTAAGGTTTAGAATCTGCTGTGCTATTTTTTCCCGAGCGGCAAAGAATTCATTAGGGTCTTTTGAGAAATTCCACCAGTTCGAAGAAACGGCATTCATAATTTTCTTTACGGTTTTTTTATCAGTAAGTTTTTCGAGGATCACAAAGTACTCATAGTCTTCCATACCGTCTCTAAGGTTTTTCATTCGCATACTGATTACAGGGCCGTCGATACCACAAGGCAGGCCGGGATAAAACAGGAAACCACCTCCATTGTAATGCCTGGGATGAGCAAAGGCCGGATTCGACCACGGCTCGATGACCGTAGTGACGGTACTCCAGTAGAGCAGCCCCGTAATATCATACTGGTAGTTGATCCAGGTTGGGATACGGTAAACAGTCAGGGGGCGATCAATATGCCAGTATGGTGGATCGAAATCCTTTACGGTTTGGTACCGGGGGTGATATCGAGGTGCGCGCTGTACCAAGGCAGTATATGACCAGACTTCATCGCCATGAGCAAGTTTCTCATTGATAGTCTTCCTGTCAATAAAAGACCATAAGGGGCACCATATATCCACTGCCTGGTCTATATCCGGCCAGGAAGGATCCTGTAGGTACGTCTGTTCTACAACCAGACATTTGAGTTGTGGTACAGCTTCATGAACAAGCTGGCCGAGTACGAGCACCTGCTCATAGTTTTCACGCAGGTTCGGTTCATCAAGCATATATACGTAGGCCCCTTCTTCCCAACCATTGTCTTTCAAATATTTATAGAACTCCCTGTAGTACCGTTGAGCTTTTTTTCTGTTGGCGAGAGATATAGTTTTGTAATCAGACCTTAATGTTGAGCCTGGCAGCCGGGCGAATGGTGCTCTTGGTATTTCAAAATCGGTCAGGTTTAGTTTTGTAATAAACTCTTTTAGGGCTGTATGCCTTTCCGGAATGATTTTCAAAGAGCCGTCATCATTTGTTTGCGGCAGTAGATAGCGTGGGATTGGCGGATTTATGCGATGCTCAGACATTGCCCGGCAATAGCGCATTTCGATTTGTTTGAATCTATCTGAATTTCGCTCAATCCGAAAATATCGTTCAATATTGCCGAAACCACCGAAATGGTTTCTATGT
>JAIVYN010000014.1:0-26818 GCA_048635425.1 Candidatus Aegiribacteria sp. | reverse complement strand
GTCGGCGTTTGCCCTACTAACACATATACTTCTAACGGGTTGTACACTATTATTTCTTGCTATATTTTCTAACGGGGTAAACCCGCACACTATGCGCACTCTTAGCGGTTTAGGTTTGTCTTTACGAAAATCTCTTTGAATGTACGCCATTTTGACTTCTCCTCCAAAAAAACTACGAAGTATAAGCACATATTCAGAGCAGATTGTCAATTGTTGAAACTACGCATCATCACTGTTTGTTCCTGAAAATAGTCTACACGATTGAGACAAGTCAATCAAAAGAAAATTTCCTAAAAACGATAAAATTAATAAGGTATAGTAGGATTTCTGCGTTTTTCGCCGAATAGAAGGGGTGACAGCGTTTAGAATGCCCTACAGTTAGAAATAGTGAGTAACAGGGAGGGGTATATTTTGGTTTTGTCTGATGTGGCGAACGCAATACGGCGAGGGGATACTCGAAGGTGCCGAACCCAACGAATCGAATTGACCAGATAGGATGTCTTCTCTAAGCTTATTAATATTTAGAGCCTATCCCAATAACCCGCTCTAATTAGACGTGAGTTCTCACTCAATTCGTGCGGGACACGGCGGCAGGGTCTTATTTTGTGCGGGACAAGAATTGGGGCGTCGTCGTTCCGACGACGGCTAGAGCATTTTAAGATATGATGTACTGGTTTAGACCGTTATGAGGATATCGCTTACAAAGAAGATTATACAGCCATATTGAAATATTGTCAATAACTCTGATGCCACCAGCCGAAACCGCAAAAGGCATAAGCCTGACACGAAAACTTAAAATGCTCTAAACAAGGACGCCGCAATAAATTGCGGGGCTAACTACAAAGACAACCCCGCCCACAGGTGGCGGGGCTAACAGGTATTGAGCTTGCTTCGGTGCCTTATATGCACATAAGTATTTGCTCGCAATGAGAGAGAGCGCAATGCTATGGGCCAAAAATGTTATGTGTTACCAGAAAAATTAGCCACGCCGTCAAATTCGGGCTGAGGAGGGCAATACTTGTGTTTTTACTCTTGCTTTTGGAGTTTTTCGCTGCTATATGTTTTGATTATGGAGACGAAATTAGCCGTTCCCATAGCAGCGAAGGATTTAGATACGGCCAGGCAGCAAGTCACAGCGGCCCTGGGTGCCGGTGCGGAGATGCTCGAACTGCGGACAGATTATCTCGAAAACCTTAGTGTCGATTTGGTTAAAAATTTGATTGCTTTTGTAAAAAGCGACAGCGATAAACGACTGCCAATAATTGTAACCTGTCGTGACAAGCGGCAGGGGGGGGTAATAGACTATCCACAGAAATTGCGAGTTGATGTATTGACCAGCTCGCTGAAAGCAGGTGCAGAATTTATTGACTTTGAATATGACAACTACCTCTCCATTGAGATTCAGGAAAAAATAAGACTGGCACTGTCGCAAAGCTCAAAGGGTCGGTTGATTCTGTCGGCCCATAATTTCGAAACCAGATTTGCCAATATCGGCAAGCTATATCGTGACATCTTAGCCGTATGTCCGGAGGCGATACCCAAGCTTGTCTATAGGGCAAATCATATTAACGATTGCTTTGAGGCCTTTGATTTGCTGCATCAAACCAGCGGCAAACGAATTGTCTTTTGTATGGGCGAGGCCGGCCTTATCAGCAGAATTATAACGAAAAAGCTGGGTGGCTTTGTCACTTTTGCAAGTATAGATGACCAAAGCGCAACAGCACCGGGGCAGTTGACAATTGAGCAGTTTAAGAAATTGTACCGTTACGATGATATAAAATCCGATACCGAGCTTTTCGGCGTGATAGCTGAGCCGGTAGGGCATTCGCTGAGTCCTGCGATTCATAATGCCTGCTTTGCCGAAAAACGTTTGAATAATATATATCTGCCGTTATTGGTAGAAGGGGGGCAGCAGGAATTCGATTCGTTTCTGCATAATGCGCTTTTTAGAAAATGGCTGAACTTCGGCGGTTTTAGTGTAACAATCCCGCATAAACAAAATGCGCTCAATTTTGCCCGAGCAAATCTGGGCTTTATTGAGCCGTTGGCTGAAAAGATAGGGGCGGTCAATACCCTGGTCATCAGTGCAGGCGGCAAACTCAGCGCTTACAATACAGATTATTCTGCGGCATTAGATGCAATTACTTCGACGCTGGGTATCAGCAGGGTCGATTTGAAAGATATGACGGTTGCGGTTATCGGAGCGGGAGGTGTTGCAAGGGCAATAGTGGCCGGCCTGAGTGACATAGGTGCAAAGATTAAAATATACAATCGCACTGTTACAAGGGGCGAAAAACTCGCAGCCGAGTTTGATTGTGATTGTTCACCGTTGGATGATTTGCCAAACATCGATGCAAAATTGCTGATAAACTGCACGAGTATCGGGATGTATCCAAATGTTGATGCAACGCCTATACCTCAAGAATACCTGAAAAAAGGTATGGCCGTTTTCGATACCGTCTATAACCCTGCCAAGACCTTACTGCTAAAAGAAGCAAAAAAGAAGAGGGCAAAAACAATAGACGGCATTTCAATGTTCGTCAATCAGGGTTTAGCTCAATTCAAACTCTTTACCAACACCGACGGCAACGCTGAACTTATGCGAGAAACCATTTGCTATAAACTCAACCATTGACGACGTAGAAATCGCAAAGAAAATTCGAAAAAGCGCATTTGGCAAGGTTCTGTTATATTTCACTGAGAAGGGGAAATTAGATGCGGCGGAAAGATAAAGAAATAAGAGATATTGCCACTATAGAAGACATTATCCGCAAGGCAAGTGTGTGCCGATTGGGTTTATGCGATAACGGAAGGCCGTACGTAGTCCCACTTTGCTTTGGTTATAAAGATAAAACATTTTATTTTCATTGCGCCAGGGAAGGTAAAAAGTTAGATATACTCAGAAAGAACAATAATATTTGTTTCGAGATCGATATAGACTATGAGCTTATCAAGGCGAAAGAAGCATGCAAATGCAGTATTAAATATCAAAGCGTCATCGGATTTGGCAAGGCTGCATTCATAGAAGATATTGAATTAAAACGCAAGGCATTCGATATTATCATGCGGAATTATTCTGATGGTTCTTTTGAATATCCGGTAGAAACCATTAAGAACGCAGTAATCATAAGAGTTGAAGTAGAAAGTATGACAGGGAAAAAGTCGGGTTAATAGAATTCGCCATAAGCTCGGTCGAACAAGGCAGGCTTTGTCCTGCGCGATATTGGCATTGCTCAATTTAATTGTTGCTCTGGGGAAGTGGTAGTTGTTATATTAGAAGTGGTGGGAAGAATGGATTCCTGCTTTCGCAGGAATGACAATTGAGATTGCTTCCCTTTCGGCTACGCTCAGGGCTGAAGGCTGGTTTCGCTCGCAATGACAAGCAGAAGCGACGTTTGATGATAGTGAAAGTATTTTATAATGGTGGCAATGGATAGAATAAAAGAGTTTAGCCGGCGGATTGGGCTGGAGTTTGGCGCTGAACGGGTCATACTGTTTGGCTCCTATGCGCGAGGTGTAGTCACGGAAGATTCGGATGTTGACCTTCTGGTCATCGGGCCTTTTGAGGGTAGAAGTGTGGATAAATCGGTGGAAATTCGGATGAAACTTCGGCCTGGGTTCCCCATAGACCTGCTCGTTCGCACTTCTGAGAAGGTGCGCCAGCGAATGGAAATAGGTGATGACTTTATGCGGAAGATTATCGAAGAAGGGAAGGTGCTCTATGAAGCCGATGACCGCTGAGTGGGTCGTGATGTACTGGGATTAAAGACGTAAACTCATTAAGGACAAACTGAATGGCTAAGGGTAAAAGAAAAGCTGAAAAAGTAGTATTGGCATATAGCGGTGGTTTGGATACGAGTGTGATTCTGCCGTGGCTTAAGGAAACCTACGGGTATGATGTAATAGCATTCGCGGCTGAATTAGGGCAGGGGGATGAATTGGCCGGTATTAAACGTAAGGCATTAGCGAGCGGGGCGGTCAAGTGTGTAATCAAGGACCTGCGCAAAGAGTTTGTCGAAGATTATCTCTGGCCGATGCTCAAAGCAGGTGCGGTCTATGAAAAAGGGTATCTGTTAGGGACGAGTGTTGCCCGGCCTTTGATTGCCAATCATCAGGTCGAAGTTGCACATGCTGAAGGTGCGACAGCGGTAGCCCACGGGGCAACAGGCAAAGGTAACGACCAGGTGCGATTCGAAGTTACCTATATGGCACTGGACCCTTCGCTGAAAATTGTTGCACCGTGGAAAGACCCTAAATTTACATTAACTTCTCGCGAGGCGGCGGTTGATTACGCTAAAAAACACAAAATCCCCATCGATCAGACAAAGAAAAAAATCTACTCCCGCGACCGCAACCTCTGGCACATCAGCCACGAAGGGGCCGACCTCGAAGACCCTGCCAATGAGCCAAAGGACGATGTGTATGTTATCTCCAAGCCAATATCGAAAACGCCGGATAAGCCGGAGTATGTAACGATAGGTTTTTATGAAGGAATCCCAATAAAGCTTAACGGCAAGCTAACAAGCAGTGTGAGGTTTATTGAAGCGTTGAATAAGCTCGGCGGCAAACACGGTATCGGGCAGGTTGACCTTGTTGAAAATCGGCTGGTTGGTATAAAGTCGCGGGGTGTTTATGAGACGCCGGGCGGTACAATCCTCGTTACGGCCCATAATGCTCTTGAGAGTCTGACACTTGACAGAGAAACTATGCACTATAAACAACAGCTCGCTCTGAAATATGCCGAGCTGGTTTATTACGGGCTGTGGTTTTCGCAGCTTCGCGAGGCGCTTGATGCATTTGTCGATGTTACACAGCGGAATGTTACCGGCGAAGTTAAAATGAAATTGTTCAAAGGACGGTGCACACCGGCCGGTATAAAAAGCCCGAACAGTTTGTACAAGACCGACTTAGCAAGCTTTAAGATGGGCGCCGAATACGACCCAACCGATGCAACCGGCTTTATCCGTTTGTTCGGTTTGCCTGCGAAAGTGGCCGCGGCGGTCAACAAGAAAAAGCATAAGAGCATAAAAGAGCACAAGAGCACAAGAATATAAGAGCATAAGAGCACAAGAGGATTGTGCATTATGTACTGCTTTTGCAAAGGAGGCATCGTGGCAGTACCTGATTGGATTTGGTTTGTCTTTATCTTTGCGTTCGGCTGTTGTATAGGCAGCTTTCTGAACGTTGTCATCTATCGCTTACCTCGTGATAAGTCTTTGGTAAGTCCGCCTTCAGCTTGTCCGGCGTGTAGTAAGCACATTCGTTTTTACGACAATATACCGTTGGTTTCCTGGCTGCTTTTGGGCCGGAAGTGCCGTTATTGTAAGGCGTCGATTTCGCCGCGTTATTTTCTTATCGAATTGCTGACCGGCCTGATTTTCTTATGCCTTTTCATTTTGTATTTTCAGGTCAATCTGCGAGACGGCATCAAGTTAGATGTTGGCGGCGGCTGGTTTATTTATCTACTCCACATTATTATGTTTGGGGCTTTCATTGCCGCCTCAGCAATTGACTTAGAGTACTGGATTATTCCACTGTCTATTTGCTGGTTTGTTACCGCAGCAGGGCTAATTGGCTCAGCGATCGGAGTTTATATAATTGACCCTGCCCTGATTCGTGCGTATTCACTTTTGCCGAGTGCCTCGGCTAATACCGGTGCGCTGGCCGTCGGGGCAACGGCAGGGCTGGTTATATCCTGGGTGCTGCTGGCAAGCGGTTTGGTTAAAAGAAGTTACGAACCAGAGATTAGCGAGGATGAAAAGGGGATTGAGCAAAAAAACAGCAAAGAGGAAATCGCCATACCCAATAATGAAGAAGAATCAGCGGAGCCGGATTGGACTTCTAACGGCGTCAATCATCGCTTGGAGGCGTGCAGAGAAATCATCTTCTTGCTGCCGATAATCATCTGCTCGATGACAGGGCTTTGGATTGTCAGAGAAGTTACACCAGTAGGGGCCTGGTGGGAGGATTTCTCGCAACATCCTGTCGTTGCGGGACTTCTGGGCAGTGTGTGGGGTTACTTCGTGGGCTGCGGTATTGTCTGGGGCATCAGGATTTTTGGCACGTTTGCCTTTGGAAAAGAAGCAATGGGACTCGGTGATGTGCATTTAATGGGAGCTGCGGGGGCGGTAATAGGGTGGCCTTATGTCGTGTTGGCATTTTTTGTGGCACCATTCTTTGGCTTGGCCTGGGCGGGCTTTCAGATGTTTTTTAAAAAAATTCGACAAATTCCTTATGGTCCGTTCTTGTCTTTGGGTATATTTGTTGTTATGATTCTACATGATTGGATTCGTGATTATCTGAGTTTTGTGTTTCGTTGAAATGGAAAACCTAAATTCAACATTATAAGGAGATATCAAATGCGATCAACCAACAAAAAAACAATCGCTCTGCTGATTTGCCTTGTAGTATTTGCTCTTCTGCCGGGCTGCACTAATTGGGAGAAAAAACATCAAGCTCTAAGCGTAGAGCATGAGAATTTAAAGGGTCTGCTCGACCGCGAAAGGTCTGAAAAGGGTCAGCTTGCCGACCGGATTTCGCAAGACCAGATGACAATCGAAGAGCTCCAAAGGCAGATCGAAGAAAGCAGTAAAAGCCCGGCCGACGTAACCGGTTTTGGAGAGGGCTACGATGTTGCCTTTGACCCATCCGCCGGAACGATTACAGTAACACTGCCGAATGCGATACTGTTTGATTCGGGAAAGGCCGAGTTAAAAAGAGCAACCAGCACGGAGCTTGACCATATTCGTTCGGTATTGCGGGACAAATATCCCGGTAAACAAGTAGATGTCGTAGGCCATACCGACACGGATCCAATTAAAAAATCAAAATGGAAGGACAACTGGGAACTCTCCGCTCAACGTGCTCTTTCCGTGCTTAGATACCTCGTTAAACGTGGAATCCCTGAAGATATGATTCAAGCTGTAGGTTGTGGAGAAAGCCAGCCAATCGCCTCCAATGCAAACGCCAGCGGTAAAGCGAAAAATCGTAGAGTCGAAATCGTGGTGCATTTGAGGTGACGTTGCGTTACTCAATCCTCGCTCAAGCGACAGTGAAATGCTAACAGAAGAAGACCTGAGAATCGCAAAAGAATTTAAGGGACGATTAACTGTTTCCATTGCTGTGCTCGACTTTAGAGCCTATGGCTCACGAACAAAGGGTGATGCTCCACCAGAATCCGATTTGGATATATTTATTGTAGTAGAGGAACTTACGTTAGAACAACGCCGACGCATTTCGGAGATTGCGTGGGAAGTGGGGTTTGAAATGGACCGCGTCATATCGACCTTTGTGGCCACCCGCGAACAGCTAAAAGTTGGTCCTTTAGCAGCAAATCCGATACTGAAAAAAATTGATAATGAAGGTATTCGTTTATGAGCAAAGACCAGCTTGCAGCATTGTTAATGTTAGTTATTCTACAAAAACATCAGTTTCTATTGTGCTATCCTTGTTGATACGAATGGTGATGGTTCCATCTTTAGGCGTGTAGAACAACTTAGTGTTGCTTTTTTCCCTAATCATCTGTTGTTGTCTTTCGTATTGGGTTCGGCCGCAACTGCATATCAAAATATCCGCATCGAGTTTTTCCAAAAAATTATCCTCTAACGTATTGACCGAGCCGTGATGAGGAACAACGACAACGTCGGCCTTTAGGTCAGGATACAGCCGGAGAAGCTCTCTTTGTGCAAATTTTTCAATGTCGGAGCATAAAAGTATTTCGGTGCCGGCAAATTCTATCAATGAAACCAGCGATTTGTCGTTATCACTTAAATCCTCATTCTTACCTATCTGCTCATTAGGCCAGAGTATTTTTATATTAGCACTGCTGCTTAAATTCAAATCTTCGTCCAGGCGTTTTATTTTGAGGCCCTTTTCTGTCAGACAGTCATTGAGAAATTTTGCTGTGCCCCATTGGTCGGTCTTATCAAAAAAGACTTTGTTGGCGTAAACCTCGCCGACTTCACAGTGTTCGGCAGTCCGGGGTATTCCATTTATATGGTCTATATCGTCATGGCTTATGATAATGGCATCGATTTTATTTATTCCGGTACGATCTAAGAACGGTGCAATAATTCGTCCGCCGATGTCGCTTTTGTGCAGCGAGCCTGCATCAAACAAGAGGTTGGCTTTGCCGGGAAGCTGAGCGAATATTGCCTGACCGTGGCCGACGTCAAGGCAGGTGATGACTAAATTGTCCCGATGTGTCCTTTGCCATTTCGCGGCGCCCAGAAAAACAAACATTGCTAAAAACATCGCTGTGCAGATTACTTTTTTTATCAGGGGACGCCGAAAATATACAAAGCCGGCGAAGACAATAATGCAGTAATATAAAATTACCAATGCAGGTGGCACCTGACCTATCAGTATTTCTGAAATATCCAGGTGGGCGATAAGCTTTACAATCCAAATAAGAGAGCTTGACAAGAGGGTAACAATAATTCCAAAAAAAGCACTCAATGTCGGCAACAAGAAAAATAAAATTATCTTCAAGAACCCCAATACCAGGATTGTACTAACCAATGGGAAGACCAGTACAGTCCAGATACTTGCCAACGGCGTGATTGTGTAAAAGTGGAAGAGTAAAATACCGGCACCGCCCAGCCAGGCAGCCAGGCCTATAGAAAATAATCTCAATACATAAGGCCCCAGCTTTGAAAATATGCGCAAAAACGGTTTTGTTTCTTGCCTTTCCCTACGCCAGGGCAAACTCGTTACTTTTTCGTATAGAAAGAAGTGGATTCGGTTCGCAAAAAGTAAAATTCCGAGCACTGTTCCGAAGGAGAGCTGCCAGCCGGCCTCGAATAACTGGGTCGGCCTTATCAGTAAAAGAATTATTGCCGCTAATGATAATGTGTTGATGGGATTGGAATACCGGTGAAAGAAAAATGATACGCAGAAGACACAACATATAATAGCCGCCCTTAGCGTAGGTGCTCTTGGCGGGACAATCAACAGAAATATACTGATCGCGACTATACAAATAACCGCACGGGCAGGTTTCATTAAACCTGCTGTTTTGCACAGCCACCAGATAATCCCTACTAAAATACCCAGGTGCATTCCGGACAGGCTGATAAAGTGCAATAGTCCCGTTTTGCGAAATGCCCTGTAAGTAGTACTGTCGATATTGCCTCTATAGCCCAACAGCAATGCCTCCAGTAAGCCCCGGCTTGGCTCTTCCGGTGACACATTACCCAACAATGCCTGTGCGGCCGATTGCCTGAGCCTGCTTTTTAGTTTTGTGAAAACGGCAGGGGGGGTGCTTTGCAGTAATTCAATGCCATCGCGTGATTTTACAGATGCGGCGATAAAAACATTTTTCCGTGCTAAGTACTTGGCCACATCAAACTGGCCGGGGTTGGTGGGGGGGCTGAATCTGTCCAGCCGGCAGTATGCCTGTATGTAATCACCGTCTTTCAAATCCAGCACCGGCTCGTCAACCTGTACGCGCACAGTGCCGGCTGCCTTTGCCCAGCCGTCGATAGTTTCTACTTCGTTGAGCTTAAGGTAGAAGCTGGTGGCCGGGTCGGTAAACTTGAATCTGGCGAATTCCCAGTTTCGGTTTTTATTTATATACGGCTCGGTAACAATCAGGCCTCGAATCGTTGCCAGTTTCTGCTCATCGGCGACAAGATTGCTGATGTCGTTTGGCTTCGGCTGATGAAAACTTATCATCCGAATCGCACCAAGGCATACGAAGCAGGCCAGGGCCAAGTACGCCGTGGCGTATTGGTGAGTTGTGAGTAGTGAGTTGTGAGTGGTGAGCTGTGAGTGGTGATTAGATGAAGATTGTTGGATGATAAAGAAGAAAACAGTTGCTGCGGTAAGCAGAGCAAGCAGTATCAACCAGAGCCAGAGGAGCCGTGACCCGAGCAATGTATGTTGTATCAGAATCCCTGCTATAAGGCCAACTGAGACAAAAACAAGAGGGCAGGTACTTACGATTTGCTTATGAAGATTTCTGCCGGCTAATTGCCGGTCAATCAGGGCTAATTTTCGCTGAATGTCGTCCATAGCGAAACAGACTACAGACTCAAGAGAAAAGACTCAAGACTAATTTTGAGGCCAAAAAGGGGGAAATCTTGACATTCTCTGAAGAATTGACTAATTTTATTAAAAGTGAATGCGGACCTCGTAGATTCAATGGGTCAATCAAGACATCTGGCTCAAAAAAAATAAAAAAAGCTTTTGACAAATATGCATATATTATGCATAATAATACATATATTTATACGTTTAAGGAATTGATAATGAGAACCACATTAAATATCGATGATAAATTGATAGTTAAAGCGTCAAAATTAACCGGAGTTAAGGAAAAGACTTCTTTAGTTAGACTTGGCTTAAAGGCCTTGATTGCTCTTGAGAGCAGCAAAAGACTTGCTATATTGGGCGGAACTGAAAAGAAATTAAAACCCATACACCGCAGAAGAAGCGGAGGCAGATAATATGGTTTTGGTTGATAGTTCTGTGTGGGTCTCTCACTTCCGTGCCGGTAATTCTGACCTTGAGATTCTACTAAATGATGGAAGAGTTGTTTGCCATCCATTTATCATTGGTGAGCTGGCCTGCGGAAATCTTAAGAATCGGACTGAGATACTTTCCCTGTTGAACTCTCTTCCTATGGCAAAACAAGCGGAACATGAAGAGGTTTTGCAATTTATTGAAAGTAATCAGCTTATGGGCAGAGGGATCGGCTATGTTGACGCTCACCTGCTTGCCTCTGCGGTTCTAACGGGAATTCCATTTTGGACACTTGATAAAAAGCTGCAGGAGGTGTCCTTAAAGTTTGGTATCAGCCTGCAATAACATCCATAGCAAAAAGACTACAGACCCAAGACAAAAGATAAAAAACTCAAGTGTAATTTTGACCAAACTAAAGGGCCAAGAGCCGAGTTATAAATCCGCCACCGATGCAAAATTATTCCCTTTCCTTGAGAGGAAAAATAGTCCAGGGCTCGGCAGGTAAATCTTTTAAGTATCCTTGGAGCCAGTCATACTGAGTGTGTTCTTCTAAAAACTCCTTCGCATTAAAACCAATGTCGCAGGAGCTTCCCCATTTTGCCCAAAACTGCCAATTCTTTGCCATACTTGAGTCAACAACTTTTCCGTCAACGGCCCCTCCTGGATAGTAAGCGCCCCTGCTTGACGGGATACTTCCATCATCTAATTCGTGGTGACCGCATATTGTTCTGGAACTCGGATTTTCTTTTCCTAAATACATATCATAATGGTCAGCCAGCATTCGCTTGGCAACTTCAATATCAATTTTTCCATGATGTTCTATCATAAGCTGTTTCCAGCGCTCACGGCGTGCCACAGAACGGTCTCTTATATCATCGTAGGTAGCTTTGGTTTCCTCTCTTAAGATTTCGATATTATCTGTGACATTCGAACCTGAAATATAACCGGTAGTCTTTTTCTCTAAATTGTAATGCTCTAAACCAAGCTCAAGACGGGCTATTTCATTAGTCTTAATATCTCCTAACAGCCAGGAATTAGCATAAGCGCCATTGTTGTCTTCCATCATTATCTGGGCCCATTCATCAATGTTATTTGCATACTGCATTGCTTTCCTGGCCCTTTCAAAAACAGGAGTGCCCTTTCGATTGAATCCGCTAAAAGCTCCAATAGTAGTTTCTGTACCGACCAATCCTGCTGATGTGATGAAAAAATCCGTACCGCTATATATTAAAGGGCCCCAGGATTGCATGAGGATTCGATGGCCGTTGTCGGGGACAATGTCTAAGATAATATTACAAAATCTACCGGTAGCATAAGAGATCCATGAATTATGCGCCATGACTATTTTGCCATCAGCGGTGGCCTCTCCGGTGGCAATAAAAGCGCTACAGCCGGAACCTTTCGATTCTTTCTCCTGAGACCACCAGTACCCGATATCGATAAATCCATTCATAAAAAGCATCTGGTCAAAAGTTATCTTTTGACCTGCTCTTTTCATCCCCGCCACCATTCCTTTCATTTCTTCGACATATTCAGCAGAAACTTTTCCCTTGAAAAGTTTAGCGGCTGCTTCAACAAAAAAGTCAAGCTCTTTGGCAGTCTGAAATTTGCGCACATAAGACAGTGTGTGCAAAAACTCATCAATTTCATTTGCGGTTAAGTAACCGCGCTGGAACCCTCTTTCAAAAGGCTCTCCTTCGATATGCAGAAAGATCCAGCCGTTCTTGTCATATCGATATGCCTTTTCCAGCCACTCTTTTTCTTTTACTGTGATGTAGTCTTCACGAACCGGAACGGTAGTTTCGGGAGCACATCCGGCGATAAGAAGGATGATAGATATAATGCAAACAAGTTTTTTTAAGTAACGTTTCATTTTTTGAGCTCCTAAAAACAGCCTTGCGACATTTGCACCCAACACATTACAGACTCAAGAGGCAAGACTCAAGATTAATTTTGCCATAGAAAATTTCAAAGAGACAAGCTGTTAATCATTTATAGATAGGAAGAAGGTAAAAAGAAAATTACGAAATGAAGTGTAACGCTTATACGATTTGTAAGAGAATTACATTTTCTGTCTGGCTGCAAGGATGTTTTTGTATCGTGTCCATATCAGTATTATGGGAACTATACACAACACCACATTGATGAGCCAGATGCGAGTAATGATCGAAATGCCCGGGGCGGATTCATAAAACAATACACGAGTATAGAATCCAAGCAGACTGTACAGATACACTTCCTTATTATCCAGGATGCCGGATAAAATCAAAGGCAGGAACAGATACACGATGGCGATAAAGCTTAAAAGAAGTCCAATTTTGTCAGACACCGGCTTATAAACCACATAGAGCTCCAGCAATAACATAAGAAACAGGTAAAAAGAAAATAGAATGACAACATAGTACAGATTATATAACAACTCCTGTTCGGTCATCAAAACCGTTACGATAGCACCCGCGACCCAGATTGCAAACAAGACGAGAACAGGAAGTAAATTTGAGTATAGAAGAAAGCCGGACACTATATTTTTATTTCCGGCCGATTTGCTTCGAATCAGGCCGCTGTGCTCAAGATACCTGTCGAAGCTGCGAAGCGACCAGATGGGAACGAGCAAGACCGGCAATAAAGAAATCAGCCAATAAAGATAATTTGTTCTCCGTGCCCCCTCCGTTAAGAATTCGTAGAAGAGCCCGAAGAGGACAACCTCGAAACCAAGCATAAAGATATATGCGCCAATTCTGGTGAATAAAGGTTCATCCTCACGAGTGAATCTGCGTAATATCCCCTTGATAGCCCAACAGCTAAAATAAAACGCAACCAGACTGATTAATATGAGAACGGGGAATTCTATTGTATAAAACTTCTCTGTCACGTTCTCAAAAATATTAATTCTTCTGATTGCCATACCAAGAGCAGAGAGTAAAAAAGGCGCAAAGATAAAACCAAAAACAACTAAAGTTACAATATGGGTTTTCTTTTTGGCTTTAGCCGGATTAATGGACGACAACAAAGCCACTGAATTGGTAAGAACGGCTACCGATATCACTGCCAAAAAATAATGACCCAACAGAATACCTTCCATCCGTCCTAACATGCCTAAAATTATAAGAAGCAGAAAATTAACTCCCGCCAGCAGCAGCACAACGAGGTTTTTGCCGACGAGAATACCAGCAGCCTTTTTGCCGGCTGAAATCGGGAGCATTCGAAAGAAATCGTAAGATTTTCCGGTAACCTCGTCTTTAATAGCAGAGCTGGAATTAATCATAGCTAATATGCAAAGAACTATTATCTGCAGAACCAAAAACTGGTAATAAAGACCCTTAAAGAAGCGGATTTGATTTCCAAACCATTCCTGGTATTGATAGGCGGTATAGTTTATAAAAACGATTAAAGCAATTACGGCTATATAAATAGTAATGTAAATCCAGAGCTGGCGCGGACGCATCAGGCTGTAACGATAACGTCGTATCAATGGATTATTCAGTATCACTTTGCCTGTCCTGTTAAAAAATCCTATTATTCGCTGTCTGAAATCTTCATAAACAAGTCTTCGAGGTTGGTCTTTTCTTCGCCGAAGCTAAAAACCTTTATGCCTTTTGAAACCAGGTGCGAATTCAGAGCGGCCAATTCAGATTCACTGGCACTAACCTCAACGATTATCTCATTGTCACGGACGGTCTCTATTTTTGTTTTTGAAAATTTTTCTATTAGCTTAACCGCCTTGTCACAATCGTCCAGGACTGATATACGGATTTTTCTCGAATCAAAAACCTTTCGCTGAATATCATCCACAGCGCCGTGTAAAACTACGTTGCCCTCGTTCATTAGTGCGATATGAGAGCAAAACCCGGACAGCTCGGTCAATATATGAGAGGATATGATAATAGTCTTTCCTTCACGGCTGAGTTTTGTTAAGACCGCGCGCAGTTGGATTCTCGCCTTCGGGTCCAGGCCGCTGGCCGGCTCATCCAGCAGAAAAACATCGGGGTCGTGCACTAAAAGCACCCCAACACCCATTCGCTGAACCATACCCCGCGAAAGATGTCGAATGAAGTCGTCTCGCTTGCTCTGGAGTTCAATGTAATCGAGCACCTCATCTACTCGCTGTGGTATCAGTTTATTTTCAACCTTGTACGCTTTTGCAAAGAACTCAAGACACTCTCGAAGGGTAAGGTCGTTATAAAGATTGAAGAAATCCGGCAGGTATCCGATATGCCTGCGGATTTTAAGGTATTCCTTTGCCAAATCGAAGCCCAGCAATCGGACAGAGCCGCTCGTAGGCCGCAACACGGTAGCCAGCATCCTTAGAAGAGTGGTCTTTCCCGCCCCGTTGGGCCCGATTAGGCCCCAGACCTGTCCCTTCTCCACGGAAAGACTGATATTATTGACGGCTACTAATGTGCCGAATTCTTTTCTGAGGTTGTCTACTTCCAAGATTTCCATTTTGCTAATCAATAGTAGACTTCAGAGGTGCAGGATGTCATCCTGGTGCTATTTTAATTTTATGCAATCCTGCTTATTGTCCCAGTATTCCAACAAAAGGATTATAACCTTAGTCTATGAAGCGTCAATGCTCATGTTTTGTCGTAACGATAAAAAAGATTATCTCCCGTTCCTTCTTCCACCGAAAGGAAGTTTCAACAAGGGTAGCCGTTTTAGTTCAAAGCTGGATATATTGTTTGGGTTCGAAGTTTGTTTCCATTGTCCAGGTCATAATCAAGTTCCATAAGTTATGATTGTTTAGTAATAATTTCTTTGCCGTTCATATATGGGCGGAGTGGTTTTGGTATTGTTATCGAGCCGTCGGCGTGCTGGTAAAGCTCTAAAATCGGTATCAGTATTCTCGGTGAAGCGATGACAGTATTGTTGAGAGTGTGACAGAAATGGTTCTTCTTTGTAGCCGGGTCTTTGTAGCGGAGGTTCATTCGTCGGGCCTGGAATTCGTAGAATTTGCTTGCGCTGTGGGTTTCGCAATAGTTGCCGCGCGAGGGCATCCAGGCCTCGATGTCGAATTTTTTCACCTGGCCTCTGCCGAGGTCGCCGGTGCAGACATTTGCAATCTGGTAGGGCAGCTCCAGGGCCTGCATCACAGCCTCGGCGTTGGCTAAAATCTCATTGTGGAACTTATTGCTCTGTTCGACACTGTTCTCACAGATTACCACCTGCTCGACCTTGTCGAACTGGTGGATTCTGTAAAGGCCGTAGGTGTCTTTGCCTGCGGCGCCGGCTTCGCGTCTAAAGCAGCTTGATAGTGCCACGTACTTTAACGGCAGCTCTTCGGCGCTTAATATCTCGCCCATACGGTAGGCCGTCAGCGGGACCTCAGCGGTCCCAGCCAGATTGAGCTGGTCCTTTTCCATTCGGTAAGTCTGGTCTTCGGAGCCCGGGAAAAAACCAGTGCCTATCATTGTCTGGTCTTTCATAAGAAGCGGCACCGACATTGGGACATATCTTTTATTGACCATGAAGTCCATTGCGAACCGCAGGACGGCCCAGTGCAATAGCGCCCCTTCACCTTTGAGAATGTAGTTTCTTGTCCCTGCTAATTTCACGCCTCGTTCGATATCGATAATGCCCAGGGCCAATCCTAATTGTACGTGGTCTTTGGGCTCGAAATCGAACTTCCGAATCTCTCCCTCCCTTCTTATTTCAACATTTTCGGTATCATCCTTGCCAATGGGCACATCATCATCGGCCGGCTGGGCTACGTGCTGCATAAGCTCATCAAATTCCTGCTGAAATCCTTTTATATCGTTATTGATTACTGCTTCTATTTCTTTGAATTCTGAAAGTTTTTTTAAAGCATCTTGTTTTTCATCCCCGCCAAGTTTGGGAATAAACTTTCCGATGGTGTTTTTATCAGTAGCAATATCCTGAAGAAGCTTTTTCTTATCACGAAGCCACCCGTCCACTTCAAGCAACTTGTCGATGTCGACGTCAAAGTTTTTA
Source organism: Candidatus Aegiribacteria sp. (assembly GCA_048635425.1). Taxonomy (GTDB): domain Bacteria; phylum Planctomycetota; class Phycisphaerae; order Sedimentisphaerales; family Anaerobacaceae; genus NIOZ-UU13. The sequence continues at coordinate 10,405 of JAIVYN010000014.1, read as the reverse complement.
TCCTTTGCGGCTTTCTTGAACTTCTCACGATTCTCACGTATTTGTTTAATGTCAATCATAATGTTTATTAGGTTATCAGTATATGAGGTTATCAGGTAGTGGGTATCAGGATAACAGGGTATCAGGTTGTGGGTATCCAGCATCCTGATTACCTGATAACCTGATTTCCTGATTCGCTTAACGGCTATTGTTCCAGGCGTGTTGAGCCTACAATGAGCCAGGCCTCTTCTTCTTTCTGAAGTTTGTATTCGAGCGTGAACGTGCCTCTATCAGAAATGAACTCAACAGGACCGTATGCAGCTTTGTCACCTTCAATCATTATTTCGGCGTCTTCGATATTTATCTCGACGTTATCCATAAAGTCACTCTCGAAAGCTTTGGTCATAAACTCGCGCATCGAGTCCTTGCCGGTTCCCCCGGTGGAGACGTAGTTCATAGAATAGACAGTCATTAGCTTATCCAAATCCTCGGCTATCAGAGATGCTTTCCAGTCGGCCATTGTGGTGCTGACGAGCTGCTCGTTGGAAGGCCCTGCGGTCTGGCAGCCACAGACCAGGATTGCTACAAGAACAGCCAGACTCAGGTTTAGAATAACTGACTTTTTCATATTTTCTCTCCTTTTTACTTTGTTGTTGAAGTCTTCTGCAAAATCGAGGTTAGGCATACTTTGAAAAGAAGAAATTGTCTTTTAATTTCTTCTTTTCAAACAATAAAATATTGACCAGCATGCGTCTATTTGATTATTTAACAAAATCAAAAACCTGATTTTCTTAAATAATATATGCCTAACCTCAATTTTGCATAACACTGTTTGCCGTTATCCTTCTAATTACCAAGCCGGAACGTCCGGCTGTCACATTTCATGAAGTGTACCGTGCCGTTGAGACGGCGTCAATCATAATTCGTCGCTCGTAACTCGTATCTCGGTTCTCAGGTCACAGATTACGAGAAACGTTTAATGATTACAACGTTATTCTGTCCGCCGAATCCGAAGGACTCATTCATTGCCACGTCAACCTGACATTTCCGCGGCTTATTGGGCACATAATCCAGGTCAAGCTCGGGTTCGGGGTCCATCAGATTCATTGTGGGCGGTAGTATATTGTCTCGTATGGCCAGGACACAGGTAATCAACTCGGCTGCACCGGCTGCTCCGATTAGATGGCCAAGCATACTCTTGACACTGCTGGCAGGGGTGTTTTTCGCTTCTTCTTTGAAAACCGCCTTGATGGCTTTGGTCTCTACTGAGTCGTTTTCCGTTGTGCTTGTGCCGTGCGTGTTTATGTAATCAACGTCCTTATAGCTAATACCAGCGTCGGAAAGTGCCGCAGTCATTGCCTGTATTGCGCCTCTGCCTTGCTCGTGCATATCGGTAATTCTGAATGCGTCGGAACTGCTGCCGTAGCCGATTACCTCAGCTAAAATTTCAACTCCTCTCTTCTTCGCTGAGGTAAAGGATTCGAGAATGACTATTGCTGCACCTTCACCAAGGATGAATCCGTCTCTGGATGCTGTGAAGGGTCTTGATGCCGTTTCGGGGCTGTCATTTCTTGTCGACAGGGCGGTGAGACGATTAAAGCCCATAAGGCCCAGCGGATGTATCATTGAATGGGCACCGCCTGCAATCATTATGTCAGCATCGCCTCTGCGGATTAGCATTGTGGCCTCGCCGACGGACTGAGTGCTGGCTGCGCAGGCAGTCAGGCAGCTTTTTGTCGGCCCGCGAGCGCCCGTGAGCACTGCGATATGAGCAGCGGGCATATTCGGCTCCTGTTCAAGCTCGCGCATCGGGTCCATTCTTCCGAAAGCGACCTGTGCCCACCGGCCCCAGTCCATTTCGTTTTTGCCTGCGTCCCATGCTTCAACGATTGCAGCGAAAAATACATCATTGTCAACAGAGCCTTCGCCTGCACCAAGGTAAATGCCCAACCTGCTTCGGTCTATTCCGTCGGTTGGCACGGCGGTTTCAACATCAATCTTCGCTTGTTTGCAGGCCTGATTCGCTGCGCCGATGACAAAGCCGGAGCCGCGATTACTGTGTTTGTGCAACTGCGGATTGTTTGTATATTCTGCAAAGTCGTAATCCTTAACTTCGGCATCGAATGTGGTAGGGAAGGTCGAGGCATCGAAAATGGTTGTTTTGGCCACGCCGCTCTTGCCCGTTAATATTGCCTGCCAGAGTGATTCCACATCGTGACCCAGAGGACAAACGACGCCCATTCCGGTTATTACTACTCGCTCAGTCATTTATTAGACCTTTGAGATACCTTTCATACGCCATTTAGAATAATAAATATTCAACAAGGAATATCGAATGTCGAAGTTAAAAACAAATCCCAAATTCAATTTTCTTTGTAGAAAACATCAGGCCAGAGATCGTCATTGCGAGCGGAGCGAAGCAATCTCAAACGCGATGACGGGTTTTCTGTCCATCACGCAAGAGATTGCCACGGCCCTTCGGGCCTCGCAATGACATTTTGCAAAGGTTTCCTACAGAGCATATTGGATATTCAATTTATTTGTTTAAGCACCAGTGCTGCTGTTTGTCCGCCGTAAGTGTAGCTGCAGGACAGTGCATAACGAATCTTTTTTTCCTGCATCATATTAGCAATATTCAAGTTACAACCGTCGGCTCTTCTGTTACAGTTTTTCGCAGCGGGGATTTTACCGTCAGCCATCGCGCAAACTGCGGCGATGACATCAACTGCTCCGCTTGCAGCGCCGGTGTTGCTTAGCATACTTTTGGTCGGCCAAACAGGGATTTCGGCAGCTGCTTCGCCAAGAGCAGACCGGATTGCTTTTGCCTCAGCCAAATCATCGGCTGCTATCCCCGTCCCGTGCGGGATTATCAGGTCTAAATCTTCCGGCTCTATCTGTGCATCTGCTATTGCCTTATTTATTGCTATCTCAATGCCTTTGCCATCAAGCTCAATATGTTCATACGCGGGATTTATACTATTACTGTGACCGATTCCAGCCACTTCAGCGTAAATCTTTGCACCTCGCCTTTCGGCATTTTCCAGACTTTCCAGTATCACGACACCGGCGGCCTCACCGAAGACCGAGCCTTTGGCATCGGCGTCAAATGGCCTGCAGGCGGAAGCAGGCTCATCATTATTCTGATCGGTGGCTCTTTTAAGCAGGCACTGTCGAATCATAACTATCGGATTGACTTTTGCCTCAGCGCCCCCGGCCAGAGCAATGTCACTGCCGCCGCGGGTGATAATCTGCGCCGCTTCAGCTATCGACAAATGAGCAGAGGTTTCGGCACAGGTTATAGTATTGCTCGGTCCCTGGATGTCGTGAATAATTCCTATATGGCAGGCAAGCATATTGGGCAGGTATTTCAATAGCCATAAAGGCGTTACCAGCTCAAGGCCTTCCTTGCCCCATTTACGAATGTCAAATTTGCCATTAGTAACGCTTGCCGCCACCGCGGGGGCCAGCTCAACGAGGTCGCAGCTTATAAGACCGGCACCCAGATTGATTGCCATACGCTCGGGATTGACATTGACGTTTTCCGGGTCGATACCCCTTGTAATAAGGCCGGCGTGTACAAAAGCTTCGTTCGCGGCAATAACCGCCAGCTCGATATCTCTGGACATCAGCTTGACGGCTTTGCGATAGGTCTTCAGCACATACTTTTGTATTTTATAATCGGGGACCTGGCCGGCTAACTTGCAGCTAAAGCCAACAGGGTCAAATGCTGTAATTTTGTCTATCCCACACGTACCGGTACAGAGGCCGGCCCACGTTTCACTGACGGTCAATCCGAGCGGGGTTATCGCACCAAGTCCGGTTATTACTACGCGGGCCGAATTCATCGGTCTTGCTCCAAATCGGCAGCGCCGGCACCGGCTGAAAGCGCATCCCGCAGAAGTGATTCGAATACTGATGTGCCTGTATCAAACACGAAGTTTTCCTCCGGGAATTCTTTGCCTGCGAGATTCTGGTCTATATGGCTGAACATCAAATCTATCTCGGCAATTAACTTATCCTCACAGGTAATCTTGCCGCTTGTGCTTGCAGCTTCTTGGATGATGGAATCAATTTTGGCATCCAACTTTATCGTATCGCCCGGTCTTACATAGTCAAAAAAGACGGCTTTTTTTATCTTTGCGAGGATGACTTTTTCCTGAAAATTCTTTGCCTCGCCGACGAGTATCCCTGATGTCTGGGCCATTGCTTCAATCATTAAGCATTCCGGCATAACGGGAAAGCCGGGAAAATGGTCGTGCAAATGCTCTTCAGCGAGCGTTACATTCTTGAGTGCTACCGCACGTTGGCCGCTTTGAAACTCAACAAATTTGTCTATCCAAATCCAACGCATTTTCTGCCAGGGTCCGGTTTTGCGATGTATTGCAAAATGGGAATTCCACCTATATTAAAGTTAGCGGCAGATTGACTTTGAGTCATCATGCCGCTAATACCTTAAATAACTTTACATTATTAAGCAGCATTCAGCTTACCTTCAACGTAATTTACAATCGCATTGACGGTGAACAGGTCGGCTAATTTGTTAATATCAGGGTCACTCTCGAACGCCGTTATGTCGGTATGCGGCATCTTCTCTCGCAGTTCGGCCAGTCCTTTTTCGGTCAATTTGCCGTTATGGACAAATTCGGAATCGGTCATCAGATTCTCAGCGGGAAACAGCTCTTCCCGTGGGATTTTTATTCCGAATACTTTCTCCAATCGAAACACTATGTCCAAAAAGTCTATGCTTTCAGCTCCCAAATCTCCCATTAAGGTCGCTTCAGTCGTAACTTCATCGTCGTCAACGCCCAAAGCATCAACCAGAACTTCCTGAACCTGCTGCATAATTTCGTCCCGACTCATTGCCATATTTTTTTACCTCCTGTATTTAATTTCGTATTGCGTATCCGCCAAACAGAAGCGGACTTGTCAGTATCGTATCTCGTATTGCATTTATGTTAGCATTGCTATTACTGTACCAAGCAGGAATTTATTCGCAACTCAATATCTTCCATCGTTTTTTCATATTTTCAATTACTTTGGCATCGACCGCAGCCATCGCTGAATCCTCATCGGCTAAGTTAAAATGCCTTAGTCCGAATCGTGCTTCAACAATTCGCTCGCCTTGCGATAAGCCAAAACCAATAAAGCTGCTGACGTTTTCTTCGATAGTCTTAGCTTCAACCGTGTATTCTATCTGGGCACCCGGTGCCAGAAAACTTTTATATTTTACATTTCTTGCCTGCTCAAGCAATATCATACTATGGGCGAAATTTTCCGTCCGGCGCACCAGCCACGATGCCGACTCGATTAGTCCTTCCAGCATCAGCACGCCGGGCAGTACCGGAAACGTGGGAAAATGGTCAGCCAGGTATTCCTCAGCTAAAGAAACACTCTTGACCGCCTTTATCTGCTTGCCTTTTTCCAGCGAAACAATTTTGTCAATAAGTATAAAGCGCATAATGAAATCGAATATCGATACTCGATTCTCGATGCTCGTCTCGATTATCAAGCATCAAGCATACGAAATACGCAATACGATATACAAGATGCAATTGTTTTTCCAGCCTTTTTTGGCTTTTTTATGCTTGATGCTTTTTGTCCTGAGAGAATTGGGATTGACATTACAAAATCTCATACGATTTGGTCAGACTTTCTTTCATAGTTAATAGTTTATAGATTCCTTCTCGCACTTGAATTACAATAAAATAAGCTGAATGCTTTTGCTGATGAATATACGCAAGGCATAAACTTACAATTCACTTTCACTGCCAGAAGGCCGTGAGTATTATGCTTACAGCCCTTTTTATTTGCAGATTAGACCAAATCTGATACAATTGGTTCAACTGACATGTTGGGTATTCGTATATATTATCAGAGCAGGATATAGCAGAATGCCTAAAATAACCGGATATATTGAAAAAGATGCAGAGACCGGCTTATATGTGGCTATTGTTCCGGGAATTCCGGGAGCCCACACTCAGACGGAAACTCTGGATGAGATTCGAAAAAATCTCAAAGAAGTGGTCGAATTGTGCCTTATTGACGATTACAATAATCATATCAAAAAGCTATAGAGGCCTTAAAGACAGCTAACAGTTCATATATTGACGACGAAAGGAATAAAAAAATGAAAAGGTTCTTTACCCTTGAATACTGGCAGGATGATAGCTGGTTCGTCGGAAAATTAAAGGAAATTCCGGGCGTCTTCAGCCAAGGCAAAACTATAGAGGAACTAAAGGGAAATATAATTGATGCGTATCGTATGATGCTGCAAGAATCCGATGTCGAAGACAAGCATCCTGATGTCAAGTATATAGAACTGGGAGTGGAAGTGTGAAACGAAAGGCCTTGATAATGGAACTTGTTAAAGGCGGTTGTTATTTGAAAAGACACGGAAGCAAGCACGATATCTATGCAAATCCTAAAAACGAAAGACAGGCTCCCATTCCAAGACATTCTGAAATAAAGAACTCATTAGTTCGATTAATAAAAAAGCAACTCGGAATATGATCGGCGATACTGACATCCCATTGGCTGGAGTGCTCGGCACTACAGCGCAATTAACATATAAACTCAAACTGACCGAATAATATGAATATACGCAGTGCGAAAATTTCGGATGCTAAGAGAATTAACACTCTCATTAGCTCTTATGCCGAGCGGGACAGGATGCTGTTTCGCTCAATGGCTGATATTTATGAGAACCTTCAGGCCTTTACTGTAGCTGAAGCCGATGGCAGTGTGGTTGGCTGCTGTGCGCTGGAAATTATCTGGTCGGACTTGGCGGAAATAAAATCGTTGGCGGTCGATGGAGCAAATAAAGAAAAGGGCATCGGCAAGATGCTGGTAACCGCCGCCCTCGAACAAGCCGGTCAGCTTGGTGTGCCGAGGGTTTTTGCGCTTACCTTAGAGCCGGACTTTTTTGAAAAATTAGCTTTTAAGGTTGTTGAAAAAGAGACGCTGCCGATGAAGGTCTGGAGCGATTGTGCAAAGTGTCCGAAGCAGCAAAATTGTGATGAGATAGCAGTAATCAAGAACGTATCTCGTGAATCGTGAAGCGAACGCACAAAAACGAAATTCGAAATTCTAATGTTCAAATTTCCAAAATTATATGGCTGAAAAAGTTTGTCCAGTATGGGTCGGTTATCTTCTTGCCAGTCCGGTAAGAAAATTGTACCAAAATCCCAAAAAGATATTAGGCCCGTACGTCCGGGAAGGTATGAAGATTCTTGATATCGGCTGCGCGATGGGCTTCTTCAGTTTGCCCCTTGCGGAGATGACCGGTCGCAACGGCAGGGTTATATGTGTGGACATCCAGGAAAAGATGATCAGGTCACTCGAAAAACGCGCACAGAAAGCAGGGTTGTCCGATAGAATTGAAACACGCCTCTGTGAGAACAATTCTCTTGGTCTGGATGACTTTAAAGAAGAAATCGATTTTGCTCTTGCATCCGCTGTCGTACATGAAGTCTCTGATGCTTCCGGTTTTTTCTCAGAGATACAAAAAACGATAAAACCAACTGGAATATTTTTGGTCGTAGAACCGAAGGGACATGTATCGAAAAAGGATTTCGAGACGACCGTTTCTATCGCAGAACAGAATGGATTTGAAGTAATCGACAGCCCTCAGATAGGACGCAGTCGCATTGTCCTGTTGGGAAAAAAAACGTTAAAAGAAAATATCTGAAAGATTATTAGCAACTGCTTCGCAATCTGATTTGAATAAATTTCTCGACTCCGCTCGGAATGACAAGTTAGATTTTGTCAGAGACTCTTAGCCAACCTGTCGGCGTTGGAACAGAGCGATGGCCAATGCGAGTATGGCTGTAGTGTAGCACAAGGCATAAGAAGCAGTTATCACGATATATTTTGCAGGGACCTGGCTTCCTTCGTAAATGGCGTCGCTAATCCAGAAAATCTGTAGATTCGGGACTAAAAATCTTCCTATTTTGGCCCACAAATGTGTTTCGGCAAATCGGCCGAAGGCATAATCGCTTACCAGACCCAATAAAAAAATCCCGATACAGGCCGAGAGCGTTACCACAATGTTGAACCTGGCGGAAAGTGCCACCGCCAGAGCCACAATTATTATTGCAGCCAGCAGCAGTAATACCGAGCCATAGATATCCACCGCATTTAAACCATTATCATTAGGATTAAACTGCCAGTTGCGGTCAATAAAAGCCAGGAACACGATGCCAAATGTAGCAAATATGCCGGTCAACACAATAGCTGTCGATGAGAATTTCCACTCATAAGCGTAGTTGAAAAAAGCACTTAGTAGAAATGCTGCGAGAACAACAACCGCTGCTGTGCCGATAACCGTCCAGTCGTGCAGGTCATTTACCGTTTCAAGGACACCGTGTCTAATCGCCATCAGCAGGGCGATGGTGCAAATATAATGGGCCAGAACCACGGCGGCAGCTACACCGAAAAATTTCGCAATAATGAATATCGGACGCTGGACAGGTTTGCTCAGGACGGTGGTTATAGTCTTATTCTCTAATTCCTGGGCCACAGCCCCGGAAGCGGAAAATATTGCAATGAACAAGCTGGTCAAAAACAGCGTAGATAACCCTATCTCGCGCAGGAGCTTGTTGTCGTCGCTCATTGTGTACATCGTCAAAGAAGGACTTATAAATAATAAGAACAGGGCGGCGACAATAATAATTGCATAGACGGGTTGTCTCAGGGTTTCTATGAAAGTGTTTTTCGCTATTGTAAATAACTTATTCATCTTCCACTACGAACTCGCGCCGGCTGTGCGGTCTGCCAAGACATCGCGATTTTGGCTTTATACCAAAACTTAATTTTTTTACAATTGTCCCTATACCAAAATAACGTTTATTGTTATATTACGCAACTTGAAACTTGTAAAGAGCATACACAGATATTAAATGAATACTGTGCCTGTGGTTTTTTTGTTCGGATTATATAACCGGGATAAAAAATGACAGTATCATCCAAACGCCCTGAACACATATCGCTGGTATCTTTGATTTTGAGCGTGGTCTTTTTCGGTATTGCCTTTTTCTTGGGCCGATGGAGCGGCTTTTTTGCGATCTCTGCGATTGGCTGGCTGATTCTCTCGTCCGCCTTGATCTGGCTTATCTTATGCTTACAGTTCCATCAGCGTGCCTTAGCCGAGCAGGAAAAACTCGATATGAGCCAGTTGGGCAAGGACGAGATGTCCTCGGCAATCTTTCAAGCCAGTGGTGAACGTGCCGGTCTATTTGCCGCCGCTCAACGCCGCCTGCAAATACTCGAAAAATTGTTCATTCCCATATTCTCAGCACTAATCGCCGCCTATCAATTAGGTCTTGGGCTGTATTTATTAAAGACTATTATAGCCGGTCTGGAAGGCGAACCGAAACAGCCGCTGCTTTGTGCAATTGGTATGACAGCCATTGCTTTCATGAGCTTTTTAATCTCCCGCTATGCTACGGGTATGTCAGCTCAGCCTCAGTGGAAGCCCTTAAGGGCCGGTGGCAGCTTCCTGCTGAGTATAGCTGTCTTGTGTTTTGCTCTGGCAATAGGCTTGGCATTAGCACAATTCAAGTATTTCATCGTGATAAATGTAATCGACTGGATAGTTCCGATTCTGCTTGTTGTTGTTGGTGTAGAAACCACTTTGAATCTCATCTTAGACATATACCGTCCGAGACTGAAAGGCCGATACAGCAGAAGTGCTTTCGACAGCAGACTATTGGGGGTTATAAATGAACCGGGCGGAATATTCCGCAGCGCCGCAGGTGCCATTGATTATCAGTTTGGCTTTAAGGTCTCTCAAACCTGGTTTTATAAACTGCTCGAAAAAGCGATAGCACCTTTGGTTTTGTTTGCTGCGGTTACGCTATATTTGTTAAGCTGCATCGTCGTAGTAGCACCCAATGAGGAGGCAATAATAGAACGTTTCGGCAATCCGGTAAACGATGCGAATGATGTCCGGCTCGTCGGTCCCGGTTTGTCTTTCAAATGGCCCTGGCCAATAGATATTGCTTATAAGTACCCGACCAAGAAAGTTATGGAGCTTAACATCGGCTTTAAGGCGAAGAAGGATACTGATAAAGTAGGCTATGGCCCATTACTGTGGGGCAAGGAGCACTATGAAGAAGAATATCAATTGCTCGTGGCCAGCAAACAAACAAGTGCCGCATCCGATGCTTCAGCCGTGCCGGTGAGCCTTGTCATGGCTGCCGTTCCTGTTCAATACAGGGTGAAGGATTTGTATTCTTTTATTTATAATCATAACGAACCGGAAAAACGGCTCGAGGCCATTTGTTATCGCGAGCTTACAAAATTCGCGGCCAGCGCCATGGTCGAAGTTGATGATGAAGCTGACCTTGAGCAGAGTCTGCTTGGAGCAGGCAGGTCTGAGGCCAAGAACATTTTGACCCGCCAAATCCAGAGTGCAGCCGACGAAGCG
>JAIVYN010000013.1:0-26700 GCA_048635425.1 Candidatus Aegiribacteria sp. | reverse complement strand
AGTGAAGTTTCTCCAAAGTTCTTATAAGACAGCAACTCAGTTTCGCTGATATTCAGAAGATCGACACGCTCGGCGACCTTCTGAATATCAGCGAAACTGAGTTGCTGTCTTATAAGAACTTTGGAGAAACTTCACTCAGGGAAATCAAAGCTATCCTCGAACCAAAAGGATTATTCCTCGGCATGGCCCTGGAGGATAAACAGCTTTCTTCAGGAGAAATAGATGGTGAGGCCGTCGCAGAAGACCAGGAAGAAGGGCTCAAGAGCAAACCTGTCGACGACCTCCGATTGTCGGTGCGTGCCCGAAAATGCCTGCAAAAGCTCAATATTCGCTCAATCGGTGAAATAACAAGCAAAACAGATGCTGAACTCCTCGGCTGTAAAAACTTCGGCGTAACAAGCCTGAACGAAGTCAGAATAGCCCTCACCGACCTTGGATTATCGCTGCGAAGCCTGGACTAACCGATTGATCATTATCAGGTAAATTGACATTGTCAACCATAATCCAACTTACAGCAAATCCGGGGAAAATTGTCTCGCGGATGGTCCGGTATATACACCATCTTCTAGTACCAATCCGTAAAAACTCCATCCTTTTGCTTCTTCTGCTGATTCTCGGCTGTTGTAACAAACGTCAGCTTGCTACGCCCACATTCCACATGGATATCTAATCACAGTTTTGGGTCAGAGTATTGCTCCTCGATGATGCCACAGCCTGCACACTAAAAATTGTCTCGCCGTTTAGCGTACTCAACGACCGAACCACGCCACAAACACAGATTACAGAAACTCGCTTCAACCAAACCAATGTACCGATAAGCCTTGAACTTACCAACGGCAGAATCACTATCGACGGCCAGGCCTTCGCAAACGAAAAGGTCATTGTCCTCCCCGATGATCCGTACATCTTCAACCTGAACGGCAACGATTATCGTGGCAAGTTAAAGCTCATAGTCAATCCTGACGGCAATTCCTTCGATGTGATTAATATGGTGCCGCCCGAGCCATATTTAGCCGGCGTCGTAGGCGCCGAGATGCCCAGCTACTGGGAACCGGAGGCACTCAAGGTCCAGGCAATCGCGGCAAGGACTTATTGCTTCTATATCAAAAAGCGATTCGGCGGCAACCACACCTGGGACATGAAAAAAACAGCGGCACATCAGGTCTATCGCGGCGTCAGCGCCGAGTCCACCCAGATTTGGAACATCGTCAATGAAACCAAAGGCCAGGTCCTGGTCTGTAAACAAAGCGACGGCACAGAAAACATCTTTCCGACCTACTATAGCTCAACCTGTGGAGGCCATACTGAAAACAGCAAAAATGTATTCGGTGATTCCTTCGAACCGTTAATCGGCGTGCCCTGCCCCTATTGTAAGAACGTGGCCAAACCGAAATTTTTCTTCTGGCCTTTGATTCAACTCGATAATGCTTATGTTATAACCAGGTTATTACGAAGGTATCCGAATCTAAAACAGATCGGAAAAATCACAAATATCAGTCCCGCCGCACAAAGTAACTATGCAGAATTTTCTCGACTGACTAAGGTTGAGCTCTCCGGCTCAAGCGGCAAAAGCGATTTTCTAAGAGCCGAGGATTTTCGTCTGGCAATCGACCCGACCGGACGAAAATTGAGAAGCACCATCTGCCAAATCGTAAAAAGGGGTGATAAATGGGCATTTTTATCGGGCAGAGGCTGGGGCCACGGCGTCGGAATGTGCCAATGCGGCGCTGAAGGGATGGCAAGACAAGGTAAAAACGCAAAGCAGATACTTTCCTATTATTATCCGGGCTCAAAGATATTGACCATTGACTATTTTAAAAAATAAACGTAGATTTCGGTGAGACAAGCCCTTTCCTCTTACTATACATTACCGCAAAAGAATTTATTTTCCTGTGCTGTGATAATTTATGCTATAATCTAAACGGAGAGCAATTATGGGCTTAGATGAGATTAAAAAGATTTTGAGAGATTACAAATCTGTACTCGAAGAAAAGTACTGCGTACATACTCTCGGCATTTTCGGCTCCTATATCCATAACGAGCAAGCCGGCGATAGCGACCTCGATATTCTTGTTGATTTCACGGCCCCCATAAGTCTCTTTGAATTTATAGATATGGAAGAAGAACTTTCGGAATTGTTACATGTAAAAGTTGAGCTCGTATCGCGCGGTGCGCTTAAACCTTATATTGGCAGGCGCATTTTGAGTGAAGTCCAGTTAGTATAAAAGTGAAACGGCGTGCACAGAAAACTCTCCTGCTTACCACTGGGGCTGCATGATTATAAATATTTATTGAGATGGCTAACTTCCAAATTCTCCATACAGATTCCCACTCGGCAGCCAGGCTTGGGTTATTAACGACCGCGCATGGAGAGGTCGAAACCCCTGTTTTTATGCCTGTTGGCACCGCCGGGGCGGTAAAAGGTATCACGCCGCAGCAGCTCCAGGAAACCGGTTCCGAACTTGTCCTGGCCAATACCTACCATTTATTGCTCCGGCCGGGAGTTGATGTGGTCGAAAAACTTGGCGGACTTCACAAATTTATGGCCTGGGACGGACCGATACTGACCGACAGCGGCGGATACCAGGTGTTCTCTCTAAGCCCACTGACGAAAATCAATGATGATGGCGTTGAATTTGCCAGCCACGTTGACGGGGCAAAAATATACCTGAACGCTGAAATCGCAACAGAAATCCAAAATCGGCTAAGTGCCGATATAATAACGTGCCTCGATGAGTGCACCCCATTTCCCATCGACACTCCGCAGCTTCAAAAAGCGGTCGATAGAACCATCCTCTGGGCAAAACGCGCTAAACAGGCGCATACCGACCCCAACCAAATGCTCTTTGCCATTGTCCAGGGTGGAATAGACCTTGAGCTGCGAACATACTGCGCCTCAGAGCTTGTCAAAACAGGTTTCGACGGATACGCCCTCGGCGGTTTAAGTGTGGGTGAGGGGCACGAGAATATGATAAAAACAGTTACTCATACAACGCAGCTTTTGCCGCAGGATAAACCCCGTTACCTTATGGGTGTGGGCACGCCGGCGGATATCATTGCCGCCGTTAAGGCGGGAGTCGATATGTTCGATTGTGTCCTGCCAACCAGAAACGGACGAAACGCCTTTGCTTTTACGGACAACGGCCCGTTGCGACTGAGGAACAATGTACATATAAAAGACGCCAGGCCAATCGAAGCCGATTGCGACTGTTACTGCTGCGGGCATTTCAGCCGGGCCGCCCTAAGACATTTCTTTAATTCCGGAGAAATGCTCGGTCCAATCTTAGTATCACTGCACAATCTAACGTTTTACCAGAGGCTAATGGTTAGAATTAGGCAGGCCATAAAAAGAAACGAATTTGCCGACTGGGCAGAAAGAATTGACTATTGACTATTGATTATTGATAATCTAACATCTTGCAAATAATCAAGTAATCAATCATTAAAGGAAAACGAAAATGAACAATGTATGGATATTGGCACAGGCCAATGATAACGAGGCGCCTTCCACAATAACGGCAGAACCGGTCTCTTCGGAAGAGACAACAACAACGACAACGGTCGCAGCCGACCCCAACGCCCCTGGGGCCAGACCACTAAGAAAAAACCCTTTGGGCTCTTATGGAAACCTGATTTTTCTTGGCGTGATGTTCCTCCTGATGTACATGATTCTTTTTAGAGGACCTCGAAAGAAACAGCAGCAGCAGAAACAAATGATGCAAGCGCTGACAAAAAACGATAAGGTACAAACAATCGGCGGAATTATAGGAACCGTCGTAGATATTAAGGATAACGAGATCACGTTGAAAGTTGATGAGTCGAATAATACGAAAATAAAAATTCTCCGCTCAGCAATCGGAAAGAATATGTCGAAAGATTAATCGTGAATGAGTGGATGAGTAGATGAGTGGACGCATTCACGCATAAGCGCATTTACGCATTCACGCATTAACACAATATAGAGGAATTTATGAATAAGAATCTGACGTGGAAAATAGTTTTAATCATTGTTCTCGTAGTCCTCGCAGCCTGGACCCTATATCCGCCAAACAAGACCTTAAAGCCCGGCATCGACCTGGCAGGCGGGACAAGCCTTATCTATGAAATTGACACGCACGGCCTACAAGAATCGGAGAAAAAAGACTTAGCTCAGAGAATGATAACCGTTCTGCGAAGGCGAATAGACCCTGCCAACATCCAGAATCTCGTATGGCGACCGCAGGGCAGCACTCGCTTCGAGATACAAATGCCCTTATCAAGCGCAGAAGCACGCACAAAACGGCAAAATTACGAAAGCGCTTTAGATGAGCTTCTGGCCAAAAACGTAAGCCGTTCCAAGATTATGCGGTCACTTGATATGCCGGTAGAAGAGCGAGCCGAGGCTTTCAAGGATTTTGCACAGGCCGACCCTAACAGACTGTCAATTCTTGGGACCCTTGCCACAGTTTATGACGAGCGCAAGGACCTGCAAAATCAAAGGGATGAGCTCGACAGTAAAAACAAAACCGCCGAAGACAAGATGTCATCGGCTGGACTTGAGCTCGAGAAGATAAACCAAAACAGAGGTGAATGGGCCAAATTAAACGAACAACAATTAGCCGATACGCTAAGAGAAATCACGGATGTCAATGATAATATAGACCTTCTGAGAGGGTATGTTAAAACCTACGCCGAGTGGTCCAAAGTCGTGAATCAGTTGACCGACCCGGACAAAAACACCAAATACAAAGAGGCAATAAGGACCATCGACCAATTAAACCTCACTGAAGACCAGTTGGACATCTGCCTCGAATTGCCCATTAAGTCACCGGACCGCAGAGGGAAAATTGCAAAGCTCAAAACCGATTTCCCGGACCGGGTCGATGAAATTGACAATGTATTGGCGGCATTTGACGAGTACTATCCTTTCAGAGGCAGGCTCGACGACCCCAAGGACCTGCAGCGCATGCTCAAAGGCGCCGGAATACTCGAGTATAGAGTACTTCCAACACAGGGACATCCCAGCGTAGATATGGACCAGATGGCCGGCTATGTGGAGAAACTTACGGAAAAAGGCCCTAAATACGCCTCAGACACCCAGTATGTATGGTGTGAGATAGAAAATATAGAGGAATGGAGGGCAGTCGACAACGATAAGCGGCCTTCAATTGCTGCACAATTCGGCGACAAATATTATGTCTTAGCAGGCAACACGACAAATGAAGCCATGCTGTACAGCCCCGGCGAAAGACAGTGGAAACTGGAGAGAGCCAATCCGACGACCGACAACATGGGCCGAAGAGCTATCGGCTTTACATTAGATGGAATAGGCGGAAAGTTATTCGCTAATGTTACGGGTGAAAACGTCGGTCGGCCACTCTGTATCCTGCTGGACTCAATTGCAATATCGGCACCAAGTATTAGCGAGAGGATACGCGGACAGGGGGTAATAACCGGCAGCTTCACTCAAACACAAGTCGAGGATATGGTCAACAAACTAAACGCCGGCTCTTTGCCGGCCCGGCTGATAGAGCAGCCCATCTCTGTAAATACGATAGGGCCTTCCATCGGCGCCGACAATCGCGACCAGGGCATCACAGCCGGTTTCATCGGTCTTGCAGCGGTCCTTGTATGTATGGCGATTTACTATTGCTTAGCCGGCTCAATCGCAGACGTGGCACTGATTCTGAATATGCTTTTTGTCCTGGCAATAATGGCAGGTGTGCGAGCAACTTTTACATTGCCCGGAATCGCAGGCATCATACTAACCATAGGTATGAGTGTCGATGCCAACGTCCTGGTTTTTGAAAGAATCCGCGAGGAACAACTGAAAGGCTCGTCTTTGAGAATCGCCATAACAAACGGCTACCAAAGAGCATTCAGAACAATTTTTGATGCGAACCTGACTACATTCATCACCGCTGCGATTCTTTACTGGCGGGCGTCGGAAGAAGTAAGGGGCTTCGCTATTGTGCTTATGCTCGGCATCGCATCCAGTATGTTCACCGCCTTGTTTGTTACGCGGGTAGTCTTCGATTTTCTCTTATCCAAGCGAATTATCAAAGACCATTTATTAATGCTGCGCCTCATACACAAACCGAACGTAAACTGGATGCGCCTAAGGCCGATTTTCTTCTGCATCTCATTTGCGCTGATTGCAGCAGGGCTGACCGTATTCTTTACAAGAGATAATGTGAAGAACAATAAATACGATATCGAGTTCACCGGCGGAACGAGCGTCCAGATAAATCTAAAAGAACCGCTGAGCCGGCAGGAGGCCGAAGACAGAATCCGTGAAATCGGAAACAACCCGAACAATCCCAATCCCGCCCTTGCAACAGCGAATGTTTACAGCATCGGAGAATCAGACAAGCAATATGAAATCAACACCACGGAAACCAACAAAATAACCGTTACAATTACCTTCCCACAATCTATCCTGCAAACAGATACTAAGCTAACCTCGATAATCACAGAGACTCAAGCGCAATCGCAATTTGGCGGCGAGCTACGAAATCTGCTTGTAACACAGGACACTGCCAACCCCGCGCAATTCGTGATAACAACGAGCCAGATGAACCAATCGCTGGTCAAAGAAGTGCTGAGGACAGCTTTTCCTGAGGTTCCAGAGGCCAATATATCAGAGCCACAGGTTGATGAGGTTGTCAATAACGCAATCCTGGCTGCTTTCGCAGATGAGCTGGAAATTCAACAAAATCTTCGGCCCAAAATCACCTCTCAGGAGAAAATATCCGAAGAGCTGATAGGCTCTTATCCCGAACTGGCTGATTTTCTGGGCGGGGTCAAGCTCGAATGTGAAATTGAACGACCTGCCACATTAGAAGACATCAACCAAAGATTAAGCGCCTTGCAATTCAAGCCCGACACGCAAGACCTCAATCGGTATCCCTATGAAATTCTTGGTCCAAATCTAACGACGGTAGAACCAAACCAGCCCGTAGATTCTTTTGTTTACATAAGCGCAGAACAGGAGGCTGGTTTTCGCGAGCTGACCGAGGATGAATGGACGCGGTTTGTTGAAAACGAAACGGCCAAAGTCTCGGCTGCTGCCCAACTTGAAGCGTCACTGCCGCGAGTAAGGCAATTTGACCCTTCAGTAGGCGCAGAGCAAAAGCAGCGGGCGTTGATTGCCATCGTCCTGTCGTTATTTGCAATCGTTACTTATATATGGATTCGATTCGGAAACGTCCGATACGGAATTGCCGCCATTACAGCACTGGTGCACGATGTGTGCATCACACTCGGCGCTGTCAGCGCCTGCACCTATATCGCGGCATCGCCAATCGGTGAAAAACTTTTAATCGGAGATTTCAAAATCAACCTGGCAATGATAGCCGCTTTCCTCACACTCATTGGGTACTCACTGAACGATACAATTGTCGTCTTCGACCGTATCCGGGAAAACCGCGGCAAGGCCCGCTCCCTCAGCCCACAGGTAATCACCAACAGCATTAACCAGACTATTTCCAGAACCATTTTGACGTCCTTTACAACATTTATAGTTGTGCTGATAATGTACATCTTCGGCGGCCCGGGGATGAGAGGCTTTTCCTTCGCAATCTGCTTAGGCGTCATCATTGGCACGTATTCGTCCATTGCAATAGCCGCTCCAATATTGCTGCTCGGCACAAGAACACAAAAAGAAAAAACAAAAGGTTTTAAAAACAGATAATACACAGTTCAATTCTTCCTATACGCTCTTAAATGCAAAAAGACCTGAAAATAGGAATGCTCCTGGGGCTGGCACTGGTAATGGCCGTTATGCTCTGGCTCTCTATCGGCCCCGGCCTGAGTCCAAAAGCAAGAATACAGCACCTTCGCAACGTTGCGAGGGTGCAGGAAAATTCCGGTTCGCCAAATAATCACCCGCCAAACAGTTCAGCCGCAATACAACCTGATTCAACGATATACTCCGCAGGACACCCTACGGTGGAACAAGCCGAAAAGATAAAAACCCAAAAATTTCACATCATACGCCAAGGCGAGACTCTTTCCGACATTTCTTACAAATACTACGGCTCTGCAAACAAATGGCGAATGATCCTCGATGCCAACCGAGATGAAATAGAGGACGTGAGCAAACTCAAACCGGGCACAAAAATAATCATCCCGTAATAGATTCAAAACCAGGAAAAAGTAAAAAAATGATAGTTTTGCAAATAGTCTATTGAAATTTTTCTTTTACTGAAACGTTAGTTTTATGATAATAGTGTGATATTTCGTACAAGAAGCTGGTGATGTATAAGTGCGAATTACCAGGTTGTTCCAAGTAAATGACTATTTCTAATGAGCGTAAAATTTCAAGAGATATATATAGTAATGCCGATTGATAGAAATTAGTAGGCCCTGGAGAAACGTATGGCGAGAATTCTCACGGACGAAGAAATTGCCGAGCTATTGCAGGAGCCGAAACAGTTGACAAGAAACTGGGAAACTCGGCTTCGGCCACGTCCGAAATCGAATTTCAAGTTTACCCAGCGTGACTGTGAGATTAAGGGTGAGAAAGGACATATGTTTCGGATTATAATACGGCATAATATGATAAACCCTTTAGACTTTTCGATAATCCTTAGCTTTCAGGACGAAGATGGAACAGAGTTTAATCTCTGTAGGTATAATGGTAAACATCCACAACATACGAACAAATTGGAAAAGTCTAAAGAGCTTCCTGATAGCAGTTTTCGTAATTCTTTTCACATTCATAGGGCAACACAACGATACCAGGAAGAAGGACTGAGCATAGATGGTTACGCGGAAATTACAAACGAATATTCTTCATTCGACACAGCGCTGCGAACATTCGTAAGAACAAACGGCTTTTCAGTACCTGGTAATGAACCGTCGCTTTTTGATGTTCAAGGAGACCCAAAATGAATATCGCTGAACTCCAAAAAGAATTTAAACGGAAAGTTTGTGAAGAAATCGAAGTTGAACCAGAAGGTCTGGCACGGTTTGTTGTTTATACGCCTTTTATGTTTGATGATGGCGATCATTTTGTAATTATACTGAAGAGACTGACCAATCGTTGGATTTTTACGGATGAAGGCCATACATTTATGCATATGAGCTACGATGAGATCGATGTTTCCCACGGAACTCGAAAGAGCATCATTGACCAGACCCTTCTCAATTTCAACGTTATTAACGAGTCAGGTGAATTTTGCTTAGATGTTCCTAACGAAGCATTTGGCGATGGTCTCTTTTCATTTATCCAGGCCCTGGTTAAAATCAGTGACACTGCATATTGGACTCGAGAGCGTGTCAAATCAACCTTTTTCGAGGACTTCCGGCTTCTGCTCGAAAGCAGGATCCCGGATGAGCGGCGTGTATTTGACTACACAGATCCCGATAACGATCCCCATAGAATATATACTGTTGATTGCAAAGTAAACGGGATGAAGCAGCCTTTATTTATTTTCGGTGTCAATAATGACGCTAAATGTCGGGATGCGACCATTACCGTGCTTCAGTTCGAAAAATGGGGACGTGACTTCCGCAGTTTGTCAATCTTTGAGGACCTAACACAGATTAACAGCAAAGTTTTAGCTCGCTTTACAGATGTAGTTGGCAAGCAGTTTTCTTCTCTCGGTGCAAAAGAACGGATATACAAGTATTTAGAAGAGACATTGTAGCAAAGTTCATGGTGGAATAAATTATAGCAGACCGCAAGGAACTTTTTTTGATTGTCTTTCAAAAACCATTTCTTTCAGCTTACCTTCACCGAAGCCGAATCACCAGAATCACAAGGACTTTGCCGCTTCTTTGTCAACCAGCCAGGTAACCCTATCAAGAACAGGCCAAAGACCGTGAACGGGATACCGCACCTCATCCGGCTCGCTGGTCAAAACCTCTTTCAAAATACCGGCCTTTTCCTGACCGGAAACCAAGATAGCCAAACAAGACGCGGAACATAAAACCGGATGTGTCAAAGTTATCCTGTTAAGCTCTTCACCCAAAACATAAACAACACACGCCAGATCTTCGGTATCAAAAGTGGCATAGGAATTCGGAAACAACGAACCGGTATGACCCTCGGCACCCATGCCAAGTACTATTAAATCAAACTCTGGTATCTGCTTTTCTTTAAGGCCGAAAACATCTCGAATGGTTTGTTCGTAGCAGTGTGCTGCCGCTTGGAAATCATCGTACTCAGTAGGAATTCGATGGATATTCTCCTGTGGAATAGCGACTTTAGTCAGGAAAGTATCGGCAGCTAACTTATAATTGCTCCATTGAGAATCGGGCGGAACGCAGCGCTCGTCAACCCAGAACAACTGTATCCTGTCCCAGGGCAGAGAGCTCGCCTGCGGCACTTCGCCGAGCAGTTCAAAAAAACGTTTGGGGGTATGACCGCCCGATATTGCCACATAAAAAACATCTTTCGCTGTTAGCGCTTTTTGAGCCTCGGCAACAAAAAACTCGATGCTTCTTTGCGCAAGGCTCTCAGCGTCAGATGCAATTTCAACTTTTGGTTTATGTTCCGCTGTAATCTTCATAATCTCACCGCCTTTACATCCTGTTTTGGCAGGGACATTATTCCCGCGAGAACGGGACTTTAAAAAACCTACGTGTAATTGTTAGCCACTTCGCGGACAGTTAATAAATCAGTACACAAAACATCGTAGCACATCCACCGACGATTTGTTCTCATACGAGAAAATCCACTGCGACTTTAAATCATATTCCCCCCCTTTCATTGCACAAAAACAAACTATAACTATTATCCACCTTTAGAGATGGACTTGCCAGAGAATTTTTAAAAAAATCCACTATTTGTTAACTTCCACCCCCAAAACAACTTATAGAGCGATTCGGCACCAATCAGGCAATCGCATCAATCCCTTCTATAAACGATTCTATAACTTGTAAACCAAATTTCTCGGACATACGGTCGGGCATTAGTGATTATTTTTCCGCCCCGGCAAAAACCCGATTTTTGATATCTTCAAGAATCATATATAGCGAAGGTACGAGCAAAAGCGTTATGCAGGTGGCAAACAGCACTCCGAACGCCAGGCTTATTGCCATTGGTATAAGGAATCGTGCCTGGAGACTTTTTTCCACAATCATCGGCAGCAGGCCACAGAAGGTCGTCAGAGTTGTCAACATAATCGGCCTGAACCGACGGGTCGCACAGTCGCGAAGCACCTGATGCAGGTCGATTCCGCTTGTTCGTTCGCGGTTGATAAGGTCTATCATAATAAGAGCATCATTGACGACCACGCCTGAAAGTGCCACGATGCCGAACATGGACAGTAATCCGAGATTGAAACCCATCAACAAATGTCCTATCGTCGCCCCAACAATACCAAAGGGAATTGCCGACATTACTATAGCAGGCTGCGAATAACTTCTGAACTGCACAGCCAGCAGGCCATATATTGCCAGCAGGGCGATGAGGAAATTGGTTTTAAGAGTTCCGAGCGATTCACCTATTTCGCGCTGCTCGCCGGCATAACGATACTGCAATCCGGGATACCTGCTCATCAGGCCGGGTAGCGCTGTGGCTTTCAGCTCTGAATTGATTTCATTTGCGTTGGCAACCGCTCCATCGACATCGGCCGATACACTTACGACACGTCTGCGATCGACCCGGCGAATCGTTGAGTAAGCACGCCCATACTCAACTTCGGCAACGGCCTTAAAAGGAATTTCAGTTCCATCGGGCAGGCGAATTCTCATATTCTCTACATCGGCGAGACTCTTTCGCTCATCTTCAGGATATCGTACCATAACGCGGATATCGTCACGGCCTCTTTGGATACGCTGTGCCTCGTCACCATAAAAGCCCTGCCTGACCTGTCTGGCCAGGTCCGAAAGCGTCAGGCCCAAAGTTCGTCCCGTATCCCTGAGATTCAGCTTTAACTCAGCCTTGCCCAGCTCAAAGCTGTCCGCAATATCTTCAACTCCGGTATACTTGCGTAAAATGCCTTTGAAATCCTCTGCCGCTTCCAAAAGAACATCAAAATCCTCATGAGATAATTCCACTTCTATGGCATTACCGGTACTGACAAACTCCGACATGAAAGTCAATGATGAAACGCCGGGCACCTCACCAACAAGCTCTCTCCAACGATTCTTCAGCGCCACACTGGATAAATCCCGCTCTTCTCCTCCAAGGAGCTCGACATTTACTTCAGCCAGATGTGACTGGGCAGCGCCCCCCAGATCAACCTGGACAGGACCTCCCCTCTCCAATGACGGCTGGGCGCCAACGGTGGTTGCAATGTGTTTCATAAGTGAGGGCTTGCCCTCGCGTTTGGCGTCAAACTCTTCAATAACATCAAAGGCGGTCCGTTCAATTCCTTCTATGATTTCCCGCGTCTGCTCGACGGGGGTCCCCTGGGGCATGGTCAAAGTCGCAATCATATTATCGGCTTCGATAGTGTCGAAAAATACAAACTTAACATAGCCCCCGGCGATAAAACCGATTGTTATCATAAATATGGCAACACCCACGGCTAATGTTACGTATCTCCATTTGACCGCTCGAAGGACGAAACCGGCAAAAGGACCGTTGATAAACCACTTGAGCCCCCTTTCCGTCCAGCTATTGATTTTGTCGGTGAAACGGACAATACTGCTTTTCTTGGAGAACCTGTCGGAGGATAGATGAGCCGGCAAAATAAGCAAGGCTTCAATAAGTGAAAAACCAAGCACACTTATTACTACTATAGGAAGAACACGAAGTATCTTGCCCATAATGCCGCCTGTGTAAGCTAACGGTATAAATGCAAACATTGTCGTTAGAACAGCCAATATAACCGGCATAGCCATTTCTTTTACGCCTTTTATTGCGGCGGCGGTCCTGTCCATTCCCTGCTGGCGATATGCAAATATATTCTCACCTACGACAATTGCATCGTCCACGACAAGGCCAAGTGACATAATGAATGCAAAAAGACTCATCATGTTAATCGAAACGTCAAAAAATGGTAATAGATAGAACGCCCCGAGGAATGATATGGGAATCCCCATTGTGGTCCAGAAGGCAAGACGCAAATTCAGAAACAATGTCAGGCACAGAAATACAAGAATCAGGCCGATATACCCGTTTCTCTTAAGAAGGTTCATCCTCGACCTGAGGATTTCCGTATCATCCTCCCACATGGAGATAGAAACACCCTCCGGCAAAGATTCTTTTTTCTCGTTGATATATTTTTTTACCGCATTGGCTATATCCAGTGCATCCTCTTCACCTATGCGTGAGACACGGACAGAAGCGGCTCTTTTGCCGTCGAACTTGGAGTAAAGGTCGACATCTTCAAAATCGTCTTTGACCCGGGCAATGTCACGAAGTCTTACCCGGGTACCATCATTTCCGGTGAGCACAATGATTTTTTCAAACTCAGTGCCGTAATATTTTTGTCCCTTTGTTCTGACCAGAATCTCCCCGCCGGAGGTCTTAACCGAGCCGGCAGGAATATCCATCGACGAGTTCCTGACCTCTCTGGATACATCATCAATGCTCAGATTGTAGCGTCGAAGAGTTTCCTCGGAAACCTCAATTGATATTTCATAAGGCCTTACACCGGACAAGCTTACCTGACTTATATTTTCCATCGCAGTCAGGTCGTCGCGAATCTGTTCGGCCAATTTTTTGAGTGTTTTCTCGGAAGCATCACCGGAAACCACAACGGTGATTACTTTGAAACGTGTTTTAAGCTCGGTAATAATCGGTTTTTCAGTTTCCTCCGGGAAAGTAATAATCGTGCCGATTTCTGTTTTGATATCGTCCAGCACATCCGTCGTATTGGCATATTCTTTGACTTCAACCACCGTTGAACCCCCGCCCTCGGCGGCAATTGAGGTCATGCGTTTTATGCCGTCCACTCCCGCTATCGCTTCCTCAACGCGAAGGCACACTCCTTCTTCAACATCGGCCGGTGAAGCACCCAGATAAGGCACCGTGATGTTGATCATATCCAGACTGAACTCCGGAAACACCTCAAGTTTAGCATCAAAAATTGCAAGAAAACCTGCGGTTATGATTAAAAACATCAGCAGATTTGCTGCAACGTGGTTTGATGCAAACCAGCCGAGAAGACCTTTTTTTTCAGTTGAATCTTCCATTAACTCTACCTTTTCTCTTCGAGCTCGGTTTCATCCCGGTTTATTTCAGCAAGCATTGTTGACGGCTCTGTCTGAGCTCGGACACTCATCCCTTCTACAACCGTATCAAGAGCACTGACTACAATCGTATCGCCATCATCCAGGCCTGACATCGCATAGGCAAAATCCCTGTCGGCGCGGACAATATCCAAAGGTATGATGCGTAATTGGCCGTCTTTGGACACCCACACTTCATTGCTGTTATGGATTGCATCACGAGGAACAGCTATTGCGTTTTTTAGAACATTACCCTCGATTAAAACCTCCACAAACATGCCGGGCAAAAGCGGCGGTTTGGAATTAGAATCCTTAAACGGTTCAGGCACTTCAACAACAATCGATATAAGTCTGGATGTTTTATCAACCTGACCGGTAGTTCTAACCACGTAGCCCTGCCAGCTATGCCCGGCCCCGGCAAAGTCAGCTTTTACCCGGGCACTTACACTCCTGGTTGATACATTGTTTCCGTTAAATGAAACCATATTGTCGGGGACATCAAACCAGGCCAGCTCTCTGTCTTCGAGCGGCACTTCTATTTCGACCGATTCAATTCCATAGGCGACACCTACGGATTGACCGCCCATTACATATTGACCAAGGTCAACTCTTTCGCTCATTATCAGGGCATCGACCGGCAGAGAAAGCCGGGTTCTTTCAAGATGAAGATCGGCAGTAGCCAATCCAGCCTTAGCTGATTCAAGCCTGGCCTGGGCCTGACGTATCTGAGGCTCTCGAAAAACCAAGGGCGAAGCCGGTTCTTTGTCCGGATTGATCTGCTGCCATTCCAATCTTGCGACTTTAGCTTCGGCCTTTTCCAGGTCCAAACTAACCTGTGCCTCCGCGACGGCGGCATTGGCCTGCTGCACAGCTAATTCATAATCCCGCGGGTCTATTTTCAGTATTTGCTCATTACGCCGAATAAAACCGCCGGCCTTGAATTGTGGACTGATCCAAACCACCTTTCCGGAAACCTGCGGTACGATTTCCACCTGCACACTGGGGCTGACGGTTCCATAACCGCGAATAACCATCTGAATATCCCGGCGTTCGAGCTGTACAACTTTGACTAACGGCGCCAGTGTTGCCTGTTCTTCGCGTTGAGGTGGTTTTTTCAACTTGATGAAAATCAAGGCAATCATCACTCCTAAAATTATAACACCAACGGCAACTAACAACTGCACAAGGCCCGATGGCATTTTTCCAATCGTGTGGGTTGGTTTCATAAATCCGCTCTCCGTTTTATCGTTTTCTGTCACTTCTTTAATGCAACCTGCTCTTCAGGTTGTTCCTGATAATTCCAGTCTCCGCCCAGGGCCAAGAAAAGATTCACCCTTGTAGTCCAAAGCCGGCCTGTGAGAACAGTCAATTCCTCCTCAGCCATTCTGCGGCGCCGTTCCGATTCGAGAACTGTTAATATTCTTTCAACGCCGCGTTGATATCGCTGCTTTGAGAGGCTTTCCGCCGCTGTAGCCTCTCTCAGTCTAACCCGGACGTATTCGAGCTGAGATTGCAGCATCCGCTCACTGACCAGGGCGTCCTCGACTTCCCGCATCGCAGTCAGAACTGTGCCGGCATAATTGGCTGCCAGCTCAGCGAAGCGGGCCTCGGCGGCGTCAATCTGTGCTCTGATCTGTCCGCCTTTGAAGATAGGCTGTGCAAGACGAGAAATCGCCGAATACATTTCCGTTTCATCCTGCTGGAAAATCTCCTCAACAGTGTCTGCCGAGAAGCCGTAAGTTCCGGTCAAAGTCAAATCCGGATAAAGCCGGGCGATGCTCACGCCTATTCTCTCGTTCGCGGCCCGAAGCGAAAACTCCGCCGCTCTGACATCCGGCCGGCGGTCAAGCAGAGATGCGGGCAGGCCGATAGGTACAGGCTCCAAATCGGGCAAATCCGCTAACGTCCGAGGCAGCTCATCCGATGAGCCGGGCCGGCGAGCCAACAGTACATCAAGGGCGTAACGGGCCGTTATCAGAGACAGCTCAATAACCGGCTCAAGTGATTTCGAGGCCGCCAGGTTCTCACGTGCCAATCTTATATCCACAGGCCCAACCAGGCCTTGTCCATACCGCCGCTCGACAATCTCAAGGGTTTTCTGCCGACTTTCCGTATTAGCACGTGCGATATCCAGCCTGCGTTGAATAGTCGCGACATTGACTCTTGCGTTGATTACAGTGGCGATCATCGAATTAATGAGAGCCTGTTCATTTGCCTCGGCTGCAAGCATCTCTGCCCAGGCGGCCCGCTCCGAGCGTTTGAGCTTGCCAAATAAATCCAGTATGTATATTACAGAAATATCGTGTGACCAGGTTGTGCTCATTACACTGAACCTGCCGCCGCCGCCTAACCCGCCGAAGTTGAAAGAGCGTTTACTTCTGTCACGGTTGAGGCTATAGGATACATCCGGCAACTGCAGCCCGCGAATTTCAGCAAGCCCCGCCTGGGCCTGGAGCACCCTTGCCGCCGCAGCTTTGAGACTATAGTTATTATTTAGGGCCTCTCGCACCAACTCCGCAGTCGCCGGGTCGCCGAACCGCTCCCACCACCTGTCAATTTCGGCAAAATCATTGACGTCCTCGTTATGTGCACCGGCGTGGAAATAACCATCGGACGTATCTGCTGCGGTTTCGGGCCTGGAATAGTCCGGCCCTACCATACAGCCGGTAAGCGTTACACAGAGCATAGAACATAACAACCAACAAATAGAAACTAACTGTTTTTTCATTCGTTTTTTCCTAAGGACAGGCCCGGATACCGGCACCAATCAGGTAATATCATCAATCTCCCACATAAACGCCTTTATGCCTTCGGTGCCCAGTTTCTCACGCAACCGGCGGACATTCTCCATTACCTTTTTTGCCTTGGCCTGCTCGATAACAACAAAGGTGCCGCAATTTATACCGGGCCAAACGTCCGTATTCAAATGCGGTTCGCTTATCTCGCCCTTACCTAAGGTATTAGGAAATTTTGTATAGCAATTAATTCCGACAGACTCCAGGACTTCGTTCACTTCCTCATCTATCGCCACATTGTGCACAATCAAAACAGCCTTCATAATTATCCTCTTACCTCTGAAGTCTTAAGACCTTCAAACACACTGTAAAGAGTCGGCATCAAAACCAGCGTAATGACGGTCCCGACAAACAGCCCGCCAATTATCGTTACGGCAAACGGCACCCAAATTTCGGAACCTTCCCCTCTTGACAAAGCCAGGGGAGTCAGAGCCAGCATTGTAGTGCAGCTTGTACATACCACGGGGCGTAATCTGCTGCGTCCTCCCTCGATGATTGCCGAATAGACATCAAGCCCGCGTCGTCGCAGTATGTTAAGATAACTAATAAGAACAATTCCGTCATTCACTACAATTCCGACAAGCATAATCAGCGCAAGAAAGCTGACAACACTCATCGCCTGACCGGCCAGGGCCAATGCGATAATTACGCCGACAATACCAAAGGGTATCGAAAGAAATATAATGAATGGGTCACGGAACGACTCAAACTGCGAAGCCATCACCATATATACCAATACCATTCCCAAACCCACAGCAGTCACTAACAGCGTGAAAGCTTCTTTCTTTTCTTTTTCAGCTCCGGCAAATTTATAGCCGAAACCCGGCGGCGCGGGAATCTTATCAAGCGCTTTTCTAACATCCTTCGCCACTGAACCAAGGTCTCTGCCGCTGATTTCAGCGGAAACCGTAATATAACGGGCCTGGTCTTTGCGTTCGATCTTCGTGGGGCCAAGACCCTGCTGGATTTCAGCGATATTAGCCAGGCTAACCTGACCGCCACCGGGCATACTGATAGGCACATCTCGCAAATCTTCAATCCTGTCCCGGTCTTTTGGCTGAAGCCGGACTTCTACATCATATTCATCTCCGCCCTCGCGATACCTCGTCGCGGTGCTGCCCGCAAAAAATGTCTCTACCTGTTTACCGACTGTTCTGACATCAAGCCCCAAATTAGATGCCTTTTCGCGGTCAATGATAACCTTGACCTCCGGCTTTTCCTCTTTTCGGCTGATTTGCACATCCTCCACACCTTCAACAGCGGCTATTGCTGACTTAGCGGCCTCGGCGTACACTCTCGCTTCATCCATATCATGGCCGTAAAGTTCGACAGCCAATTGTCCGCTGCTGCCAAACATGAGCGCCATAAGGGGGTCTTCCGCACTGTAGCGAATAGTTGCTCCCGGTACCTTGTCCGTGATTTTACGAAGTCTATTTATTATCTCTCTTGGCGAGGCATCGCGCTGCCTTTTAGGTTTCAAGCTGATAAACAAAATACCCTTATAGCTTTCTTCCTCTGAAGCAATGTTTCCGCCGCCGGCCTCACCATAAACACCCCAACGAATAAAACTGTCCCGCTTTTCAGGAACATTATTTTCCGTTATTGTCTGCAGTTGCTGCGCTACAACCCCGGTACGCTCATAACGAGTACCGATCGGCAGCTCATACTCTGCCGATACTCGATTTTGGTCCTGCTCGGGGAAAAATTCAGTGCCGATAAAGCCAACAATCCCAATGCTCCAAACAAATAAAACAATACAGGAAACAAAAACCGTTTTGCGGTTATTCAGCGACCAGTTCAGGAACCTGACGTACAGTTGCTCCATTTTCGCGAAAACTTTCTCCCCCAAACGGTAAAATAAGTCTAATAATAACCTCTCCGCAGGATGCCTTACGTCAGATGAGTTCGAATTATGAACCCTCAGAAATCTTGAACACAACATTGGCACGAGCATAAGGGCGGTAAACAGCGAAGCCACCAGGGCCATCGTTACAATAGCCGCGAACTGGCCGAATACAATCGCCGCTATTCCGCCGACGAACATAATCGGTGCAAAAATCGAAATGGTCGTCAGTGTCGAAGCAATTACAGCTACGCCTACTTCATTTGCGCCGAAAACGGCGCCTTCTTTCGGCCGCTGGCCTTTATGACGATGACGATTGATGTTGTCAACAACCACGATGGCATTATCAACCACCAGACCAACTGCAACAGCCAGGCTGGCTAATGAATCGGTATTAATCGTGTAACCAGCCAAATACATCAACAGAAATGTAATTATCAACGACGTTGGAATGGCAACGGCAACAATAATACTGGCCCGCAGGTCTCGGAGGAAAAAAAGGAGCACTATAAAAACAAAGAAAACAGCCCAAAAAACCGTGTTACGCAAAGTGGCCACAGAGGCCAAAATAAACTCGGAATTATCCATCACCATCTTGGGCTTAACATCGGGCGGCAAATTTTTCTTTATCTCGTCAAGTTTTTGCCTAACCGCCCGCGCCACCTCTACCGTATTTTTGCCGCTCTGCTTTTGAATAAATACTGCCATTGCCTTTTTGCCGTTCATGCGCACCTCATACGTACGCTCTTTGAAGAAATCCCTTACCTCGGCAACGTCTTTTAACTTTATAGGTATTCCGTTACGGCGGGCAATCACAACTTCAGCAACCTCTTGGGGACTCGAAAATTCCTCAGGCGTGCGTAACAAATAGTCCTTGTAACCGGTCTTTATGTTACCGCCGGGAGTACTAATGTTCTGAGCGGCAAGAGCTAAGCTCATCTCTGTTACCGATAAATTCAAAGCCGCCAGCTTGTCCCTGTCGATATCAACCCGAATCTGCCGCTGTAAACCACCACCGGCTGTAATTGAAGCAACCCCTTCGACCCGCTTGAGCGGGTCAACTATCTCGTCATCAACTATGTCCTGCAAATCCGGATAGCTGTCCTCAGCCGTAAAAGCAATAATTGCAATTGGTATCATTGAAAGGTCAAACTTGAAAATAAGCGGATTTTCCGCCTCCTCCGGTAATCGGTCCCTAATCAAATCAATCCTTTCACGCACATCGTTTACATGTTCATCTATTTTCTCACCCCAGGCAAACCTCAACGTCACCGCTGACATTCCCTCTTTGGAGACCGAAATGACCTCGTCAACTCCGGAAATAGTGCTCAGAGTATCCTCCATCGGCTCGGTTATCAAAGTCTCCACTTCTTCGGGCCCGGCCCCCTGATACGCTGTCAAAATTGAAACAGCCGGTATTTCCAGGTCCGGCATCAAGTCCAGTCCCAGCATTGACATCGATACCAGGCCCAAAACTATCATCGCGATAAATATCATCAAGGTGGTTACCGGCCTGTTTACGGAAAGCTGCGCAAGTTTCATTTGATATCCTCTATTCGTACAACCTCGACACCCATCCCGTCGGCTAAATAATTCATCCCGTTGACCACAAGCGTCTCGCCCGCTTTTAAACCATTGGTTATTTCATATCTGTCCGCTTGTTTTATACCAATCTCAACAAAATGTTTACGAGCAATTTTGTCGGCACTTGCCCCTTCAACCACATACACATAATGCTTATCAATCTTGCCCCCAAGAACAATGTCCCGGGGAATAACCACCACGTTGTCTTTGCGCCTTGTAATTAAAGTTACCCTTGCAAACATACCCGGCTTCAACAGCAATTCATCATTATCAAGACGTATCTCAACCTGTATGGTGTGGGTTTGTGCATCAAGAGCCGGATGGATTGAATGCACGCCGGCACCAAATGTCCTTTCGGCAAATGCATCAACTTTGATCTTGGCAGGCATCCCAACAGTAATTTGGGCACCGTACTTTTCGGTAGCGGCAACAATTACTCTTACCGTCTTCATATCGGCAATAGTAACAATCTGGTCCCCCGACCTAATCAGATTACCCTCGTCAATATGTTTGGCCGTTACTATCCCGTCAATAGGCGAGACAATCATGGATTCACGAAGGTTTATTTGAGCAAGCTCCAGATTGGCCTTGGTTAAGCTCAAACTTGCCGCCGCCAATTCGGAGGCGGTCATAGCTTTATCTTTGCTCTGCTCTGTAGCCGACCCGCCTTCGTATAAGGCAATGACACGCTTTTTTTCACGCTCGGCATCGGTCAGCTCAATCTCTTTAGCTTTAACACTGGCCTTAGCTGCCACCACTTGAGCCAAGTAAACATCGTGGTCGATAATCGCAAGCTGCTGACCCTTTTTGACCGACACACCCTCTTCGACTGCAACTGAATCACTCCGCTCCGAAAGAACACGCAAGGATTCGACTCGTCCGGCCACCTTGGACGCTATGTCTACAATCTGGTTTGCTTTTATCCAGCCGGTCAGCTCTATCGTCTCTTCTATAGAGCCTGTGCTTACGGCTTCGACCTCAACAGGGACTTTCTTTTCCTCTTCCAAACTCTTTTTAGACAAGCGGGTTTTTGCATAAAAACCAAACCAATATGTAACAAACACCAATGCCAATGCTATTAGTAGAAATAAAATTCTTCTGATTACTTTCATCTTGTCTGCCCCCGTTCTGTTTTATCAAGTGCCACTGGTGCCTTTTCCTCTGCAGCGAGCGACTCGAGATTTTGGGCCTGACCTTCGGCTTCAGCAGCTTCAAACATCATGAGAGTTCCCATTGCTTTTTGTAAATCCAATTTCGCAATTATGTGGGAGTATATAGCCTGGTAATGATTTACCCTCGCCGTCGTCAAGGCAGCCTGGGCGTCTATCATCTCAACCTGCGTATTTGTGCCCTGCTTGTAACCTACTTCCGCAAGCCGCAGTCCCTCTTTTGCCCTGGTAAGGTTCAACGACTGAGATTCAACAAACTCCTGGGCATCCTCAATACTCAGCAGCGCCGTAGTTAATTCAAACAAAGCAGTCTCTTCGGCATCAATTAAATTTATCAGCGCTTGTCTAACTCGTGCTTTCTGGGCAATTATCTCACCCTCGCGGGATAAGCCGTCAAATATAGGCAGTGTAGCCATAACGCCAGCCTGCCAGAGATGACCCCACTCAATCTCCTGCCTGTTACCCGGGTCGGGCTCCGACCAGATATTTTCATAATAGCCACTAATAGTCGGCCAATATCGGCTCCTTGCAATTCTAAGCAGCTCCTTTTGATACTTTATATCAAACTCTCGGCTAAATAAATCAGGGCGGCTCCGATAAGCAGCTTCAACAGCCTCTTCCATTGTCATTTCTGAAGAAACGTAAACCAGCTCATCCGAAAGAGTAAAGTCACTGTCCTGCGAAACACCCATTACCTTCAGAAGCTGCGTTTTTGCCATGTTGATAGCATTCTTGTTCCGTATCAGCTCAGCCTGAAAATTCGATAGTTCCACCTCAGCCCGCAGAACGTCAAAATCAGAAGCGACGCCGCCCTGCCGCCTCTGTTTGACGCTATCAAGATGGGCCTGAGCCGAGCGAACAGCATCAGCGCTTATTTGAAGTAAATGCTGATTGAGCAGCACATCGTAATAGGCATGAGTTGCCATATAAATCAAGTTCTGGACCGCCGCGCGGACCGTCTCGTCGGCAAGCATAGAGAATAATCTGGCAGCGTGTATTGTAGCTTTTATTGACCCGCCGGCATAAATCGGCTGAGAAACCCTCAGCCCCACCGTATAATTATCGACATCACCCATCGTAATTTTCCCACCCTCAGTAAGACCAGGAATAGCAGGAATAGTCATCGATGTAACCTTGTCAAGCCGCAGGTAATCCGCTGTAAGACCCACAGTAGGTAATATTGCTGAATAGGATTTTAGCCGTTCTCCGCGGGCAATCTCCTTTTCCTCGGTGATACGCTGCAGAACTTTATTGTTAGCCAGCGCCAGCTTTAAGCAATCTTCGGTGCTTAATTTGCCGCTGATATGTGTCTGAGACCGCTCTTGGCGCTCTTTGCGGGTCTTCCACTGCCGGTACGCAGCCCCTCTCGACAAGCTGACCTCTTCATAAAATTGCTCACTGCTGAGGCATCCAACCAAAAACAGAGGACAAAGGACAGAGAACAGAAGACAAACTCTGACTTCTGTTTTCCGTCTTTGCCGTAAGGCATCCTGTGGACTGACTTCTGATTTCCGTCTTCTGACTTCTGATTTCTGCCATAATAGTTTCATGTCTTCAACTCGCTAAATACATTACATTTCATCTCTTCTTTTAATAAATCCTGTAACAGCATTGAAAATAATTGCTTTTTCATTCTGTTTTGTCCTCGGCATAGGCCCGAATCCCAGCAGCGGAAAATTTGACAATGTGCTCAATCACCTCAGTTAAATCGAACATCGGCAAGTCCGCCTCGTCACCCTGCTCGAATATAGCTTTTATGTGGGCTACCTCTACAAGCTGCCCAGCGATAGACAACACTACTAATGGGACCTTCGATTCATCCAGGCCTGGGCAAGTTTTCATTAAAGCCTTGTGCATAGCGCTCATAGTGGGCTTAATAACGTCATCGAGGAACATATTTGCAGGTAAGCGCCGGTCAATCCATTCCCGGGCCATAAGTATGCCGAACTGACGAGCTTTGTTGTCATCAACCATTGGCCCAATAAATGCATCTGCGAAGGCCTTGAGCAGTTCTTCGAGGCGAGGCTGGCCTTCACTTTGAGACATCACTTTGTTGATACTAACAATGCGAGTATCTCGCATCGGAATCAGGTGACGGCGCCAAACCTCCTCGTACAATTTCTCCTTCCCGCCAAAATAATAATTGACCGATGCGATATTGCATTCGGCAGAGGCGGCAATATCTCGAATACTTGCTCCCTCAAAGCCATGTTCACAGAAAAGCTCTTCGGCCGCATCGAGCAATCGGTCCCGAACCCCTTTATTAGTATTGCTATTCGCTTTGTTATCCTGCGACATCACCATTTTAAAACTCCTAAACGCTTGTTTTATACGACAGTTTAAAACGACTGTTTGAATATATCAAGCATTTTTTTATTTTTTTACAAAAATTTAAAAAACCAAAAGACATTTTCAGTTAATCGACAGAGAATTTTTGGAGCAGTTAATACCAATTTTTTATTGATTGCCGAATATCAGCTCTTGTCATTCCTGCGAAACCTGTCCTGAGCAGAGCCTGCCCTGAGCATGGCCGAATGGGTCGAAGGAACAGGAATCCGAGCCCGCCCAGTTAGAATAATATGCAATTTTTTCGGCAACTTTTAAGTGCAATTGCTATAAGGGGGCAAAGTCTCAAGTGCTTTCCTGGCTTGGACTTACCTTCCTCTTAATTTGCCTGAATTGCTTATTTTAACTTAGAGCCTATCCAAATAACCCGCTCTATTGCGGCCGGCTGCAGCCCGATGCCTGCGTTGTCAGCCAAAAATGTTCTCAACGTGGAGAAAACCACGCCTCCGAGCATTTTTGGCCTGCCGCCTTGGCCTCGAACTCCGCCATAGGCGGACAAGTTTTCGCTCGGCCTCATAACGACCCGGTTATTCGGATAAGCTCTTAATCTCGCGCGGGCTTCTCTGGAGAGATAAAAGATGCGAAATGCCAGATACGATATGCCAGGTCGGAAATGCAGGCTGCGATATATGAAATACGGGCTGCGATATATGAAATACGAGATGCGAAAGCCTATCTCATAATCCAGCGTTTTCCTTTGTAAGCTAATCCGGCACCAGACCTTAGAGTGGGATCGCCTTTGAAGGCGTAACTCAATTCGAGGGTCTTTCGCAAAAAAACCTTGAGCGGCAAGCCGCTCTGGTCTTTTGCCACCGGATGGTTAATGGCAACCGTCTCATTGCTCAGACCTGCTATAAATACTTTTATATTCTTGGCTTGCACATCGAAATCAGGCCATATGACGGCGATATCTTTTGTGTTATCCTCACCCTGAAGTATCCTATTGCCGGCCTTTGCCAACGATTCAAGAAATGGGTATCTGCTCCGGTGACGCTTTTTAATTTGCGCAAAAACCGCTGGTGTTACAGCTTTGTTTGACGGTGTAATTTGAAAGGTATCCGTCATCAGGTCGCACTTAGGATAAAAACCAACATCGTTATCTGTATTGTTGGTAAGCGTAATTATCACGTACCAGAACCGCGTCGGCTGATTTTCAACTCGCGTGGGCATGACGATTTGCTGGGGATGAGTAAATTTCATATCTACCGTCCATTGGCCCGGAGCAGGCACAATAGCCGGCTCAGGTGCAGCCAAACATACACAGGCTATCACTGCTGAGATTCCCAAAATCCCATAAAAGAACCTTTTCATCTTATGGCCCTCATCAGAAAATAATATTCTTTGTCCTTTGCGAAACCTGAAACGAGGGTTTCCATCCATATTTTACACTAACATAATCAAAAAACCAAGAAGATTTTGCCCTATATTTCAACTATAAAAAGCTTTATTTAATAAAAATTGCTGAAAGCTCTGTGCCCATAGACAGAAGACAGAAGGCAGAAGACAGATATCTGACCTCTGACATCCGGTATCGGATTTCTGTTTTACCCCCTTCGGCGTAGCTCAGGGCATGCCTTTGGGGTAGGTGAAATTGGGTTTGAATTGGGTTTGAATTGGGTTTGTTTTTTCGGGCCGGTAGGCGGTTTCATTTTCATAATCCTTTTGTAAAAAAGCGGTTACGTTCATTTTGGGCCTTTAACGAAATTGGGTTTGTTTATTCGGACTATAAAATCATCTTTTTTTCTGTAACCCTTTGTTAAAGTTAAGTTTACATTCATTTGGGCTTTTTGGAAATTGGGTTTGTTTGGGTTTGAATTGGGTTTGTTTTTTTGCCCCGCCAGCGGGATAAAATTTTGATATTCCTTTATATAATAGATATTTACGTTAATTTGGGCCTTTTGGAAATTGGGTTTGTTTTGCATAAAAGAGCTAATTTGTAGAGCGTTCTCTACAGATGTAGAGGGGCGAAGAGGATCCCCGGCAGAAAAGCAAGTGAGCATACACCGGGGACAAGCTCTTGGCGACAAGCTGGATAAAATTTGGGGTTCGGTGGCCATTAGGAACCCCCCTTTCTGATTGATTATTGATTATTGACGATTTATTGTGATTCTAATCCATTAGTTTGGTGTATTATACGATAGATAGTCCAAAAAACAAGAGAAATCCGCATTTTTATGGAAAATTGTCCTTTACACGGCCCCCGACAGAGAAACAGAGAAGCATGCACCGGGGGTAAACTCCGGGTGTTGATTTTCGTATCTTTTCGCCCAAAATCTGCTTGATTTTCGTTGGCCGGGGTGGTAACCACGGATTACGCGGATTACACGGATTAGGGGATGATTTGTTACAAAATTTGGTTGATTTTCGTTGGCCGGGGTGGTAATTTTGAGTTTTTGAGAGGTTTGCATCACGTGGGATTATTTTAGGAAATGGCGGAAATGCGAATCGCAAGAGGAAAAGTCAGAGGAAATAAAAAGAGAAAATAAATTAAAGGAGAAATTACCTTGTTTGAGCAAACCTTCAAGAATATAGACGACGTACTTTGGAAAGACGCAGGATGCTCAAGCGAACTGGACTACGTAGAACAAACCTCGTGGATTCTCTTTCTCAAATATCTGGATGATTTTGAGAAGGACAAAAAAACGGCTGCTGAACTTGCAGGCAAAACCTATACAGAGATTATCAATCCTGAATACCGCTGGAATGTGTGGGCAACTCCCAAAGATAAAGAAGGAAAGATCGACTATCATAAAGCACTAACCGGAGATGACCTAAAAGACTTTGTTGATCTTAAGCTTTTTCCCTATCTAAAAAAGTTCAAAGCATCGGCTGAAAACGCAACAACCATAGAATA
>JAIVYN010000012.1:0-30099 GCA_048635425.1 Candidatus Aegiribacteria sp. | reverse complement strand
GAGTAGGTTGCCATGCGAATTAGAAGAGGATTTACACTCATTGAGCTTTTAGTAGTAATTTCCATCGTCGCATTATTAATGGCGATCCTGATGCCGGCCCTGATGAGAGCAAAGGACCATGGCAAACGTATCGTCTGCAGCAACAACATCAGGACAATGGGTCTGGCCAATACCATGTATGCTGATGAAGCAGACGGCTGGTATGTTCCAGTCATGGACAGAACACTGGGAGACAATCGCTATTGGCCCGGTAACGAGCTTTATAGAGACCTGGTGGGTTATAAAGGCATGAAGGGCGATGCCGCCCCCGGCTGGCACGCACCCAGGGAGTTTCTTTGTCCAAGCGACGTAGTTTCGATCAAGGAAAGACCCGATTCCCAGTGGGACTCCTGGCTCAGTTACGGCTATAACCTAACGGACTGGTACTTTTCAGACTGGTTTGGCATCGGCTATGCCGGACACAGGAACACTACCGTTCCCGGTCCTTCCGGAGAGCTCATATTCACCGAGAGCAATGACTGGTGGCTTTGGTGGTGGGGGGCCAATTACAAAGATGGATGGGACGTTCTCGGCCAGGATACAATTACACCTTATAAACAGGTCGGCACTGACGGCCCAACATTGTATCGTCACAGCGAGGGGGTCAACTTAGCCTTTTACGATGGTCATGCTGCGTATATGAAAAAAGAAAAGGTTTTCAATATAGATGCATGGGACGCGGGTACGCCGGGGATGTGGTCGGTCTTCAAGGATTACCCGCCGACACAAGCTGAGCAGAGTAAATTACCAAAACCTTAACAGCGCTTTACGATCAGTTCTTTGCCTGAACCCGCCTCCAAAATCCGTTATTAGAATATCTGCAAACACTTCAACATCTTTTGTACACAATAGAATATCAAAATCTTCTTTGAATTGCAGCTCTAAAACGGGTATAGTAAAGTCGAAATCACTTGAAGATTCGCGATGGATTTTATAATCTAATGAAAGCAGAAGTTTAAACAAGGTATTAATTAGAAAAGGAGTCACTATTATGAGGACAGTTCTGATGTTTGTTGCCGTTTGCGGGCTTGCGATTTTGGCTGGATGTGCCACAACTGAGCAAACGGCTGTAGAGGGTGAGAAGCGCCAGTACGTGTTGACTGACACTGGTCTGTGGCTTATTCATGATATGAATCGGCCTGCGCCGGCGGTGATATCGCCCGGCACCGGGAGCACACCAAGTGAACCAGGGCAAGCCCCTTCTGATGCTATTGTTTTATTCGATGGTACAGACCTGTCGGAATGGACTGATACCAAGGGCGAACCGTCGAAATGGATTATGGGGGATGGCTACATGGAGGCTGTCAAAGGCTCGGGCTACATCCAAAGCAAGCGCAAGTTCGGCTCGTGTCAGCTGCACGTAGAGTTTGCTACTCCCTCAAGGGTCACGGGAAGCAGCCAGGGACGAGGCAACAGCGGTGTGTTTCTAATGGCAAACTATGAGATCCAGGTTCTTGATTCCTACAATAACAAGACCTATCCCGACGGCCAATGCGCTGCGCTCTACGGCAGGGCGGTTCCCTTGGTTAATGTCTGCCGAAAACCGGGCGAGTGGCAATCGTACGATATCATTTTCCACCGTCCGATTTTCAAAGGCGATAAGGTCGTCAGGAGGGCTACGTTCACCGTTTTTCAAAATGGGGTCCTCGTCCAAGACCATGTTAAATTACAGGGAGGTACCGGCTGGCGGGGCCAACACGCGATATCTGATTATGAGCCGCATGAGGACAAATTGCCGATTACGCTACAGGACCATGGCAATCCTTTAAGATTCCGCAATATCTGGATTCGTGAGCTTGCCGACTAAGAACAAATACCGGGACTTTTGATTATGAGTGAAATAGAACGACTGGCGAAAGAACATACTGACATTACACGTCGTTACTTCTTGCATTTAGGTGCGATAGGGGCTACCGCTCTGAGTATTCCGCAACTGTGGGCCCAGGAGAATGAAGGTGAAG
Source organism: Candidatus Aegiribacteria sp. (assembly GCA_048635425.1). Lineage (GTDB taxonomy): Bacteria > Planctomycetota > Phycisphaerae > Sedimentisphaerales > Anaerobacaceae > NIOZ-UU13. The sequence goes on along the minus strand of JAIVYN010000012.1, from coordinate 28,099 downwards.
CCTCTCGGCTGCTAAGTGAGGCGATTTCAAAGCTGGAGTATCTGACCCGGGAAGAAAACTTCATCAATTATGGTCGAGGTAAACCTCCGCCACATAAGTTACCACTGGAAAAACTGCGGGAAGTGGGGTTGGTACGTGAGACCTGGCAGCTGGAGGTTCTGCCGGATCCCGACAGTAACGCTAAGGTGGAGAGGCCGCTTTCTAAGGCGCTTGGCACGGCCCTGAACTGGGACGGGCTCATGAAGCTCGCCAGGAAACACACTGTACGTTTTATGAGCGTGATGTCCTGCACGAACGGGCGCTTTCCGTGCGGTATGGGCTTGTGGGAGGGCGTACCACTAAGGGAGGTCGTGTGGCTGGCTCGTCCAACCGAGAACGTGCGGCGTTTGTTTTATTATGGCTACCACAACGACGACCCCAAACAGAGATTCCAAAGCTCCCTTCCCATTGGACGAGTGTTGGAAGACCCGCCGGGTGAAAATCCGGTAATCCTCTGCTACAAGCTCAACAATCAATGGCTCACAAGTAAGCGGGGCGGGCCGGTTCGTATGCTGGCTCCTGACGCTTACGGCAACAAGTCGGTAAAGTGGCTCCAGCGCATAATGCTGACCAACAAACATCAAGCAAACGATACATATGCCCTTTGGAATAATGACACTGTCAGTCATATAAAGACCTGTGCAAGGTTTATCCACACGCCAAAGAAAATCAAAGCGGGACAGCCGGTGCCGATAACTGGACTTGCTCAAGTGGGTATGTCCGGTCTCAGTAAGGTCCAGTACTGGCTACATCCGCACGATGAGTCTCTTCCAAAAGATGACCCTTACTTCAGCAAAGCTGAATGGAAAGAGGCAGATATTCTGTCACCTCCGGATGATTGGGGAGGAGGACTTCCCGATGGCAAACTGCCGCCGATTTCGCGTCAGATCGATTCCGCAACCGGTAAGCCATACCGTTGGCCGATCCGCAACACAATCGTCCATTGGGCAACACTGCTTGCGGTTGAACGCCCGGGACAATACGATCTTCGCTGCCGCACAATCGATGCCAAGGGCATTGCCCAGCCTATGCCACGTCCTTTCCTTAAGTCAGGCCATAATGCCATTCGGCAAGTGCGGATTGTCGTTGAGAAGTGAATCCAGAGTTTTTGAAACTATACCCCGAAAGATGATATGTAAGCTCTCTGTGAATAATGACTTAGAAGACCAAGTCTAACTGACATCGTTTTTTTTTCAATAATGATAAAATTTTCTCTTGCTTTCTTTTTCAATAGCAAGAAAATGATAAGTAACTATGCACTAACCTTAGATTAGATCGATGTTATAGAATAAAGTTGATTTTGTATATTTCACTGATGCCCTGAGCTTAGACTATTTATGAACCAGTCAAGTAAGCTAATAATTAAGGACTCACCTACAACGAACTCCGAGAAGGTGTCAGTTCCTATTCTGCCCCAAGTTTTTCAGATACTCTCAAAATCTAAAAAGGGCGTGTATCGTATTATAGAAGGATCGGATTGGGCAGTTGGCAAAAAATGCAGAGATAAGCCGGCGATGACGGTAAAACTTGAAAGAGATACCATCGCCAAGCTCTCAATCCCGATCTTACTGTTTTTGGGGTATCTGTCTTAACCTTAACCGACTATAACCTTACAAACTGGGTCAAATGGCTTAGAGACACTGTTACCTGTCGCAGGAGAAAGTCGAAGACCCCTTCTAACAGGGGGAAGCTAAGAGATGACGGAAGCTGAGCTAACTATTACATCGCGGTCGCAATTAGCCGAAGCTGTTTTCAGCGAGAGTGGCCAGAATGTAAACCTTTGTTATCAATGCAGGAAGTGTGCCGCAGGCTGTCCAATAGCGTATGCGATGGACTATAAGCCTGCTCAACTAATACATGCCATCCGGCTCGGTATGGACGATCTCGTGTTCAATAGCAAGACGATGTGGCTGTGCGCATCATGTGAGACGTGCACAACAAGGTGTCCACAAGAAGTCGATGTTGCGAAGGTGATGGATGCTGTGAAAATCATAGCTCGCAGACGAGGAATAAAGCCCACTATCCCACAAATAGCATCTTTTTACAGAGCAGCGCTTTCCAATATCAAAAAGTGCGGGCGAATGTACGAAATGGGAATGATCATGGGTCTTAAAATGAGGACTTTCGAGCTCTTCAAAGACGCAGGACTGGGTATGAAAATGTTCAGAAAAGGTAAACTCAAGATGATCCCCAGTCTTACCGGCGCGTTGAGGACGTGGAAGATCTTTAATCGTGTAAAAAGCATCGAGAATAGAAATCGGAACACATAACGTGAAGCGGTTTTATAGTAATAGTCTTAAGATGAAGTCAGAAATCAGAAGTCAGAATCCAGAGTCTGTCCTCTGTTCTCTGTCCTCTGTTTCTTGCATGGAGGTCAGCATACAATGACCGCAAAGTACGCCTATTATCCGGGTTGCTCACTTCACTCGACCGGCTCCGAGTACGACGTATCATTTCGGGCCGTTTGTGAAAAGCTTGGTATAGATATTGAAGAGATCAAGGGGTGGATTTGCTGCGGCACTTCTCCAGCGCATTGTACCTCCAGGCTTTTATCACTCGCGCTTCCTTTTGAGAATCTTTGCCTGGCGGATAAAATGGGGATGACCGACGTTGTCGCTCCTTGTGCCGCCTGTTTTGCAAGGTTGAAGACAGCGATATACGAAGCAAACGAGGATGCTGAGATAGCCGGTCAGGTCAGTGAGGCCCTTGAAAAGCCGCTGCCCAAATCGATGAATGTTTTGCATCCCCTTGAGATATTTTGCGACCGTGAAGGTATGGCCAAAGCGGTCACAAGGCAGTTGCCCGAATTAAAGGTTGTGTGCTATTACGGCTGTCTTCTTACCAGACCTTCAAAGGTAATGCAATTCGACGAGTGCGAGTATCCGATGGCCATGGACGAGCTGCTTCGCTCATTGGGCATTACAACACTCGACTGGTCGTACAAGACAGAATGCTGTGGCGGGGCCCTTGCGATGACTCGCACAGACGTAGTTCTCAAGCTGACGCATGATATACTTGAGGAAGCCAAGGCAGTGGGGGCAAACGCTATCGCCGTTGCGTGTCCTTTGTGTCATGTCAATCTGGACACACGACAGGTGGAGGTCGAAAAGGAATACGGTGTTCAGTACGGTCTGCCAATATTCTATTTTACACAGCTCATGGCCCTGGCATTCGGCATACCCCAGGACAAATTGGGATTGCATAAACATTTTGTCAGCGCAGATGAGTTATTGTCCAGAGTTTACAAAGGATAGTTAGCCTTAAGATAGAGACGGGAGGACAAGTAAGTGGCTAAGGGAACAAGTAAGAAGGTTGGTGCCGTTTTAGTAGTTGGAGGCGGTGTGGGAGGTATGCAGGCATCGCTCGATCTTGCCGAGGGAGGGTACAAGGTCTATCTTGTTGAAAAAGGTCCATCTATCGGCGGGGTAATGGCACAACTTGACAAGACGTTCCCGACGAATGACTGCGCGATGTGCACCCTGGCACCACGCATGGTCGATTGCGGCGGGCACCTGAACATCGAGAAACTGACCTACTCTGAAATAGAATCAATCGAAGGCTCAGCGGGCAACTTCAAGGTCAGCGTTAAGAGAAAGGCACGCTATGTGGACCCTGACAAGTGCACGGGCTGCGGTGAGTGTACTGAAAACTGCCTTGTCAAAAACATTGTTTATCTTGAACCACTTGTCGTGCCCAAGATTGAGATAGAGGAGAACGAGCGAGCTAAAGTGGATAAAATCATTAGCAGGTATGAGGGTGGCCGGGAAACTCTCATACCGATTCTTCAAGATATCAATAGTGAGTTCAACTGGCTTCCGCCGGAAATTTTGATGAGAGTTACTGAGGTTAGGCAAATACCTCTTGAGCACATATTGAGAATCGCTACTTTTTACAAAGCCTTCAGTCTCAAGCCTCGGGGCAAAAATATAATTACCGTTTGTACTGGTACTGCATGTCACGTGAAAGGGGCACAGAGAATTCTGGATAGGCTGGAGCGTGAGCTTGGTATAGTGACTGGTGAAACGACATCCGACATGCAGTTCACTCTTGAAGCGGTTCGCTGCCTGGGATGTTGTGGCCTGTCGCCGGTAGTCACCGTTGGTGAAGATTTATATGGCCAAATGAATCCTGCGAAGGCAGCAGCCCTTATAGACAAGTATCATGATTGAAAGAGAATAGCTATGTCCAAGATTAAACCGGAAGACCTTGAGAAAATTAGGGAGCGAATGACCAGGACAATGAGCCTGCGGGAAGGAGACGCACGTGTTAAGATTACGGTTCACATGGGAACGTGCGGTATTGCCGCAGGCGCAAGAAAGATAATGAGTGCGTTGCTTGTCCTGGTTGAGGAGAAGGACTCAAAAGATATTGTTCTTACTACTTCGGGTTGTGCGGGATTGTGTAGTCGCGAACCGATGATGACTGTAGAGCTCAAGGGAGAAGCCCCCGTCAAATATGTTGACTTGAACGAAGATAAAACCAAGCAAATCTTCTCTGAACATGTTTTGTCGGGCGCGGTGGTCGAAGAGTATGCTTTGGCTATTGGGAGCGAGCGCGTTGGATAGGAACTTAAGCCCAATGGAGATTAGTGAATGAAACCCTCTCGAATACACGTTATGCTCTGTGCCGGGACCGGTTGTGTTTCAAACGGGTCATTCAAGATAAAGGAGTCACTCGAACGAGAGATCAAAAGGCACAACCTTGAGGATGAGGTTGGAGTCGTGATGACGGGCTGCAATGGCTTTTGCGCCCAGGGGCCGGTAGCTGTCGTCAGACCGGATGACATCTTTTATCAGTTCCTGGCAGAAGGTGATATTGCCCACCTGGTGGAGGAGCATTTCCTTAAAGGAAGGCCTGTAAAGCGACTGATGTACACTCCGCCTACTGAAGAATTCGCCGTCCCGAAGATGAGCGATATCGGCTTCTTTAGCAAACAGAGGCTGATTGCGTTGCGTAACAGGGGGATGATCGACCCCGAACAGATCGACGAGTACATTGCTCGAGATGGTTACACTGCCCTGGCTACATCGCTTACCCAGATGAAGCCGCAACAAATAATAGAGAAGATAAAGGCATCGGGATTGCGAGGCAGGGGTGGGGCCGGTTTCCCAACGGGTAGAAAATGGGAATTGGCTCGGGCATCGAAAGGCGACACCAAGCACTTAGTCTGCAATGCCGACGAAGGCGATCCGGGCGCGTTCATGGATCGAAGTATAATCGAGTCCGACCCACATTCCGTTCTGGAGGGGATGATAATTGGCGCAAGGGCAATTGGGGCATCTCAGGGCTATATATACATCAGGAATGAATATCCTTTGGCCCGGGAAAGATTGGTTAAAGCAATCCAACAGGCCACAGAGTATGGTTTGTTAGGTGAAGACATTTTCGGCACCGGCTTTAGTTTTGATATATCTATCCACAGAGGAGCAGGAGCTTTTGTTTGTGGTGAGGAGACATCGCTAATAGCTTCCCTGGAGGGTAGGGCTCCTGAGCCGAGGGTTAGACCGCCTTTTCCTGTACAATCCGGAGTCTGGAATGAACCTACTAACATCAACAATGTAGAAACATGGGCTAATGTGCCGGAAATTATCAATAGAGGAGCAAAATGGTTCTCCAGTATCGGCACTGAAACCAGCAAAGGTACAAAAGTCTTCTCTGTAGTTGGCAAGGTCAGAAATACAGGTCTTGTTGAGGTTCCGATGGGTATTACCCTGCGGGAGATCGTTTATGATATAGGAGGTGGGATACCCAATAACAAGAAATTCAAGGCAGTTCAAACCGGGGGGCCCTCCGGTGGATGCATACCGGCTTCACTTTTGGACCTGCCAATCGATTATGAGAAACTGGCTGAGGTTGGTTCCATCATGGGCTCCGGTGGATTAATCGTGATGGATGAGGATACCTGTATAGTGGATGTGGCCAGGTATTTTCTTGAGTTTTTGAAAGATGAATCCTGCGGTAAATGTACGGCATGCCGCGAAGGCGTGGATGTGATGCATCAGATTCTGACCAATATCTGCGCCGGTAATGGCAAAGAAGAAGATATTGCTTTACTTGAGGAACTATCGGAGGCAGTGAAGGATTCGGCTCTGTGTGCTCTGGGAGGAACGGCACCGAATCCTGTTCTGAGCACTATCCGTTATTTTCGGGACGAATATGAGGCACACATCAAGTATAAGAGGTGTCCGGCTGCCGTTTGCAAAGGGATCATCTCGTCGCCCTGTCAACATACCTGCCCCCTGGAACAAGATGTACCTTGTTACGTTGGTCTTATTGCTCAAGGGAAGTTCGAGCAGGCCATAGAGATTGTAAAGGAGAAGAATCCTCTGCCTTCTGTTTGTGGCAGGGTTTGTACTGCAAGCTGTGAGGCCAAATGCCGAGCTGGCGAAGGAGATGGAGAGGCGATCTCCATTCGGATGCTTAAGAGATTTTTAGCTGATTATGAACGCGAAAAAGGGCTTCATATCATGCCGAAGCCGAAGCAGTCAAGGCCGGAACGGGTGGCAATTGTAGGCTCGGGGCCTGCAGGACTTACATGTGCTCACTATCTTGCCCTTGAGGGATATCAAGTCACCATTTACGAGTCGCTGCCGGTTGCGGGCGGTATGCTTGCGGTCGGCATTCCGGACTACCGGTTGCCCAAGAATATTTTGGATTGGGAGATCGAAAATATCAAGAGTCTGGGAGTGGACATCAAGACGAATACCACTGTTGGTATAGATATACGGCTCCAGGACCTCTGGTCGAAATATGAGGCGGTGTTAGTCGCGACCGGAACTCACAAGGGACTGAAGATGAACATTGAAGGTGAAGAATCTCCACAGGTCATCGATGCGGTGGATTTCCTGCGTGCGATTAACCTCGGGCGAGAGGTTGAGATTGGCCAAACGGTAGCCGTGATCGGCGGAGGAGACGCTGCGATCGATGCCGCCAGAGTTGCCAAGCGCTTAGGCAAGGATGTGAAGATACTGTACCGGAGAACAAGACGGGAGATGCCTGCAGCTAAAGAAGAGGTCGAAGGGGCAATTGAAGAGGGAATCGAAATCCAATTTCTCGTCGCCCCGGTGAGGGTCCTGTCTGAGAATGGCCAATTGAAAGGGATTGAGTGCGTTAGGATGGAGCTTGGAGAAATCGACAAAAGCGGCAGGAGAAGGCCTGTTCCGATTAAAGGGTCGGAATTTACAATGGATATTGATACCTTAATGCCGGCAATCGGCCAGCAGCCGGATACAAGTGCTGTGCCGAGTGATAAACATCTCAAGACCTCCAAGGCCAACACCATCGAAGTTAGCCCGGACACCCTTTACTCAGGGATGAATGGGGTTTTTGCCGGTGGCGATGTTGTCAGCGGTCCGAATACAGTTACCGCTGCGATGGCTCATGGAAAAATTGCTGCCAAAATGATACATAAGTATATCCAGGAACTTCCCATGGAGCGGGAATACAAAGTGACCCGGCCTATCGCACACGTTGAAGCCTTGGAGCTCACTGATAAGGAGTTAGAAGAGCTGCAAAAACCTTCGATGCCTTTTCTGTCTTTGGAAGAACGGTCCGGCAATTTTAAAGAAGTAGAATTGGGATTTACTGAGGAGATGGCTATCAAAGAGGCAAAACGTTGTCTGCGATGTGATCTGGAACTGGAAGAAAAGGGTACAACCTCATGAAATTGAAAGATATAGAAAGGATTCTTGGTGCTGAGGTAATTACAGGGGCTGAACTTATGCACGAAGACATAAAGATGGCTTGTGGTTCAGACTTGATGAGCGATGTTTTGGCGTTTGCTAAGCATGGAGCTCTCCTGTTGACCGGTTTGACTAATCCGCAAGTGGTCCGCACCGCAGAAATGGCAGATCTGCGTGCTATATGCTTCGTCAGAGGAAAGAAGCCCGGTCAGGAAACTATTGAAATAGCTGAATCCAAAGACATTCCTTTATTGACGACGCCTCTGCCGATGTTTGAATCTTGTGGTCGGCTATATCGAGAAGGGCTTCCTGGTTGCTCTGAATATGAGAAATAATATCAAATAGGATATTTTCAAGTGGCTTTAGACAGCAAAATTAGCAAGATTCAGGAATTAGTCTATGAAATCAGGGTGAGCGATGTAATGAAGAGAGATGTTTTTACGGTTAGTCCACGGACCCATATGAGTGTTTTAAGGGTAATATTGCGGGAGAACCGTATCTCGGGGACACCGGTCATAGACAAGGGAAAACTGGTAGGCATTATAAGTGTTGAGGATTTTATTAAGTGGCTGGCTACTCGGGAGCAGGATTGTCCCATCGGTGAGAAGATGACCAGAAATGTTCAAATCCTTTATGCCGATGAACCATTAACCCATGCCATCAACAAATTTGAACGGCATGGTTTTGGCCGGCTCGTGGTCATTGATCGACAGGACAAAAGACTCCTTGGCATTGTTACGAAGGGAGATATTATTGAGGGTCTGCTTAAAAAATTAGAGATTGATTATTACGAAGAAGAAGATGTTTGCCAGTATCGAGTAAAGCATTTTTTTGAGGATATTCTCGCAGATAGGATGGAGCTCCTTTTTCAATATGATGTGATGGGTCATGATTTCAAGCGGGCCGGAGAAAGCGCCAGCCGGATAAAGACTACCCTGCGACGTCTTGGCTTGCACCCTAAAATTATTCGCCGGGTTGCCATCGCCACGTATGAAGCAGAGATGAACCTGATCGTTTACACGAACGGGGGAAAGATATGCGTTCATGTTGAGCCGCATGAGATATTTGTAAAAGTGGAAGATTCAGGCCCGGGAATCCCCGACGTCGAGAAGGCCTTACAACCGGGATATTCAACTGCACCAGAGTGGGTCAGAGAGTTGGGCTTTGGAGCTGGTATGGGCCTGAACAATATCCAGAAGTGCGCCAACAAAATGGACCTAAGCTCTAATGTAGGGAAAGGGACGCAGTTGAGTTTTTACATCTCTATCGAGGAAGGAGCAAGGAATGAAACTAACTGAATTGATTCAGAAGCTCAATCTGAGTGTCAGGTCAGCAAAAGGGAACTTGGAACGCGAGGTCACCGGCGGTTATGCGAGCGACCTGCTTAGTGATGTCCTTGCCAATAGTAAAGAAGGAAACCTTTGGATTACTTTACAGATTCATCAGAATATCGTGGGCGTGGCCAGTATGAAAGATCATGCCGGAATCATATTAGTAAATAATAGAGAGCCTGAGCCGGAAACATTGGAGAAAGCAGAGGCAGAAAAAATACCGATTATGGTAAGCGAGATGCCGACCTTTGAACTTATCGGCATGCTCTATAGTTTGGGAGTTGTCGGAACTAAACAATGAGGAAAATAAGGGCTGACCTGCATCTGCACACTTGCCTTTCTCCTTGCGGTGACAATCAGATGCAGCCAACGGCTATAATTGAACAGGCCAAAAAAGTAGGTTTGGATATGATTGGTATATGTGACCATAATTCTGCTGAGAATGTAAGCGCAGTGATGAAAGCCGGTAAACGGCAGGGGCTTGCAGTTATTCCAGGCATTGAGATTACCTCGCAGGAGGAAGTGCATATCCTCGGATTTTTCAACACCGAGCAGGACCTGATGCACATACAGGATATAATCTACCAAAACCTCACCAGCCAAAACGATGAGCAGTCCTTTGGCCCTCAACTGGTCGTTGATGAATGTGGTAATATAGTGGGTAAGAATTCCAGACTGTTGATCGGGGCCACTAACCTGACTATAGAGAAGATAATTGAAATGATTCACCAGTGGGCCGGACTGGCTATTGCCTCTCACATCGACCGACAGCGTTTCAGTCTGATTGGCCAGTTAGGTTTTATTCCCAAAGGATTGAAACTGGATGCCGTGGAGGTCTCGACCCCACTTCCAGCCAGGCGGAAATATGACTATCCGGTGATTACTTCTTCCGATGCTCATTTTTTGGAGGACATCGGAAAGAGTTATACCTGCTTTATGATGGAGGATACATCTGTCCGGGAGATTGGAAAGGCGTTGCGCTGTGAGCTGGGAAGGATGGTCGTTAGCAATTGAATGGAAGATTTGTCGCTGCACATCCTGGACATTGCAGAAAACTCGATTGCCGCTGCGGCAAGGAGAATTGAAATTAAAATTGATGAAGACAAAGATAAAGACTTGTTGACTATCGAGATTATTGATGATGGTAAGGGTATGGACCCCAAGGCTCTGAAAAAAGCTCTTGATCCTTTTTTCACAACACGCACAACTCGCAAAGTTGGCTTGGGCCTGTCCTTTCTGGCTCAGGCAGCCAAAGAGAGCGGTGGAAAAATTGATCTGAACTCTAAACCACATGAAGGAACAACGGTCAAGGCGACATTTCGCTTGAGCCATCCGGACTGCAAACCTATGGGTGATATTAATGAGACCATACGCACCTTGGTAGTAGCCCACCCCGAGATTGATTTTATATACGAGCATCAGAAAGACAATTCAATATATCGTTTTGATACGAGAGAAACAGGCAGAAAATGATTACTCTAACTATTGACAACAAAAAGGTTGAGGTTGAAGACGGTTCAACCGTCCTACAGGCCGCCGAGAAACTTGGAATCAAGATTCCTACTCTTTGCCACCATAGGTCTTTGGAACCCTACGGTGCGTGCCGTGTCTGTCTGGTTGAATTAACCGGGCCTGGCGGCTCGGTCATTCAGGCTTCCTGTGTCTATCCTGCTCAGGAAGGATTGGTTGTAAAAACTGATACGGAAAGGGTTTTGAAGAACCGCCGGATTATGCTCGAATTATTATTAGCCCGCTGCCCGGATTCAGCACGGATAAAGGAAATGGCCCGGGAGATGGGTATCGAAGAACCACGTTTCCCCAAGAAGAATGAAGACTGCATCCTCTGCGGACTTTGCACCAGAGTATGTGAGGAAAGGATGGGCGTCGGCGCCGTTATTTTTATCAACAGAGGTTCGGAACGAAAGGTCGCTGTTCCTTACGACAAGCATTCTCCTATCTGTATCACCTGTGGCGCCTGCAAAGTCGTCTGCCCGACCGAAGCAGTGGACCTCTCCGAGGTTACACTCAACAAACCCAGGCCTATCATGGCCGATTATGATATGGGGCTTGTCCCACGGTCTTCCATTTACATACCGTTCGCTCAGGCAATACCCAAGGTGGCCGTGATTGACCCTAATACCTGTATGCACTTTCTTAAGGACGTATGCAAGTCTTGTGAGAACTTCTGCGAGGCTAACGCTATTGACTTCGAGCAGGAAGATAAAATCGAACAGATAAACGTCGGCGCCGTAGTCTTAGCACCCGGATACGAACAGTTCAATCCCGACCTCAAAAAGGAGCTCGGCTACGCAAGGTATGCCAATGTCTTGTCCAGTCTCCAGTTCGAACGCCTTCTCTCAGCCAGCGGGCCGTTCCTCGGAAAGGTGCTGCGCCTCTCCGACGAAAAGTCCCCCGGGAAGATTGCATGGATACAATGTGTCGGCTCAAGAGAAGTAGATTGCAACTATTGCTCCTCGGTCTGCTGTATGTATGCAACCAAGGAGGCGATTATTGCCAAGGAGCACGAGCCCGACCTCGATTGCACAATCTTTTTCATTGACATGCGCGCCTATGGCAAAGGATTCGACGCCTATTACGAGCGTGCAAAGGAGCTTGGCGTTAAATATATTCGCTGTCGTCCTTCTTCTGTCAAAGAGGTCCCCGAAACAAATAACCTCAAAATCACATACCAGGCCGCTGACGGCGAAATCGAAACCGAAGAGTTTGGCATGGTAGTCCTCTCCACGGGTATAAGGCCTCCCGGAGAGGTCCGCGAGCTGGCAGAGAAATTCGAAATCGAGCTCGATAAGCACGGTTTTGCCGCTACGCTGCCCCTTGCACCGGTGGAAACTTCAAAGCCCGGCGTTTATGTCTGTGGGCCCTTTGCCTCGCCGAAGGACATCCCGGAAACGGTCATGGAGGCATCCGCAGGCGCCGCCAAGGCCATGGCACTACTTACGGAGCAGCGAGGCACTCTAATCACGCATAAGGAGTACCCACCCGAAAGGGATGTTGCCGGCCAGGAGCCGCGTATCGGTGTGTTTGTCTGCCATTGCGGCAGGAATATCGGTGGAGTCGCCGACGTGCCGGACGTAGTCGAATACGCCAAGACCCTGCCAAATGTCGTCTATGCAGAGCATAACCTATATACCTGCTCAACCGATACGCAGGATAGGATAAAAGAAATGATCGCCGAGCACGATTTAAACCGTATAGTCGTGGCCTCATGTAGTCCGAGGACACACGAGCCGCTCTTCCGCAACACCTGTCGGGAAGCCAGCCTCAATGAATACCTGTTTGAGATGGCCAATATTCGTGACCAGTGCACCTGGGTGCACATGCATGAGCCGGAAATGGCTACCCAAAAATCGAAAGACCTTGTCAGGATAGCCGTTGCTAAGTCAAGGATGCTCGAACCGCTGGTCAAAAGCACTCTCAAAGTCAATAACAAGGCCCTCGTAATAGGCGGTGGCATCGCCGGAATGACAGCAGCACTCAACCTGGCCGACCAAGGCTTTAAGGTTCACCTCGTTGAGAACCAGGAGCAATTGGGTGGTAACCTTAGACATATATACAGCTTACTCGGCGGCAACGACCCCCAGCAAAAGCTCAAAAACACCATTGAGAAGGTCAATGCTCATCCTAATATAGATGTATATCTCAAAAGCATTGTATCTGCCGTTGAGGGTTCCATCGGCAACTTTAAGTCCACAATACAGAATAATGGCGACGGGAAACAAGTCTCGCACGGTGTTGTTATCGTCGCCACCGGAGCTGAGCAATATGAGCCGACCGAGTATCTCTACGGCAAAAACCCCCGCGTCCTTACCCAGCGAACTTTAGAGCAGTGGCTCTCCGAGGATAATGCCGAGCTCAAAAATGTTAAATCCATTGTGATGATTCAGTGCGTAGGTTCACGAGACGAGACGCGTCCATACTGCAGCCGCGTCTGTTGCTCGGAGGCGGTCAAGAACGCGATTGTCATCAAGAACAAGCATCCTGAAACTGATGTTTACATACTCTATCGCGACATCAGAACATACGGCCTGCTCGAAGAATACTACACACAGGCAAGAAGCAAGGGCGTGCGCTTCATTCGTTATGAAGAGGACAAGAAACCTGAAGTCTCAGCCCACAATGGCAGCTTCAAAGTCTCCTGTGTAGACCCTGTTCTCAATGCACCCGTTACTATAGATTCTGACCTGGTCGTACTCGCTCCTGCGATAGTACCGGGTGAGACCCTTAGCGAAGTTGGCAAATTATACAAGTTGTCGCTCAATCAGGATAAGTTCTTCCTCGAGGCGCACATGAAGCTCAGACCCGTTGATTTTGCCACCGATGGCGTGTTCATGTGCGGCTTGGCCCACTGCCCCAAATCCGTTGAAGAAAGCATCGCCCAGGCAGACGCAGCCGCAGCCCGCGCCGCCACCATCCTCTCCAAAGACGAAATCGAGTTGGAGGCTACTATATCAGAGGTGGTGGACGAAAACTGTGATGGTTGTGCGTACTGCATCGACCCGTGTCCATATAACGCGTTGACACTGATTGAATATATGTACAAGGGTGATATCAAGAAAACTGTTGAAAGAGATGCGGCATTGTGTAAGGGCTGTGGGGTTTGCATGGCCACGTGCCCGAAGAAGGGGATATTTATCCGCAGTTTCAAGCTCGAACAGCTCAGTGCAATGGTGGAAGCCGCCCTGGAAGTAGCATAATAGAGGAGTTTGTTTAATATGTCAGACGAAGAAACTTTCGAACCGGTCATTATCGGTTTCTGTTGCAACTGGTGCTCGTACGCAGGGGCGGACCTGGCCGGCGTCTCTCGGCAGCAGTATCCTCCGAACCTCCGGATTATCCGGGTTATGTGTTCGGGAATGGTGCACCCGAACCTGATCATAGATGCTTTGACAAAAGGAGCAGATGGCGTTCTGATTTGCGGTTGCCACATAGGCGATTGTCACTACCTTGAAGGCAATGTTAAGGCCGAGAACCGAAAGGAGGCGATAGAACTCTTGCTCGAAGATTTCGGCATAGAACCGGAACGATTCAGGCTCGAATGGATTTCGGCTTCTGAGGGACCAAGGTTTGCTGAGTTGATCCGGGAAATGACCGAAACAGTTCGTGCACTGGGGCCCAGCATGTACAAGACCTGAGAGCATGTGTTCGGCTTGAGCACTGTGAGTTAGACCGGAGTGTATTTTGAAAAGAAAAGACTTGTTTTAGGACTTTAAGATATGGCAGAAAGAACTCGCATCTTCGAAGGCAAGAAATATATGTGGGACGGCCAAGAGTATGACAACGAAGAACAAGCAAGCTCGGTGGAGAAACAGTACACCGAAAAGGGCTTCGAGGTTCAGAGGTGGCGCGAAGATGGGACAGTGCTTCTTTATACACGGCGTGTTGTTACTGAGATTGTATTAGAATAAGACCTCAAGTGAACTAAAGTGCCTAAAGTGAGCTAAAGTGACACTTACGTGTCATCCTGAGGCGAAGCCGAAGAGCCTGCCCTGAGCTTGCCGAAGGGATCTGGCCAACGAAAAAGAGATTCTTCGCGGAGTTTATCCTTGAACGAAGTGAAGGACTCAGAATGACAGCTTTGCTGTCACTTTAGGCACTTTCTAATTTTGACGTTGCGAAAGGAGAAAACATGAGTGCTCCAACTATACTGATCATCGATGATGACCCGGATTTCGTGATGGTCACAAAAGCGATCCTCGAGACAAAGCAATACAAAGTTCAGTTCGCCTACGATCCGAACGAGGGATATGCCAAATTGGAGGAGGAAACGCCGGACGCCATCATTCTGGACGTCATGATGGGAAAAGGTGCTGAGGGATTTGTTTTTGCACGGAAGATCAGGAAGGATGCCCGATTTGACAAGGTACCCATATTGATGGTGACATCCATGTCCGAGCAGACCGGATTTAGGTTCCCCGGCGGAGATAAACATCCTAAATTCCTGCCTGTTGATGAATACATAGAGAAAGGTGTTGAACCACAGGTTCTTCTGGAGAAGATTGAACAGCAGCTTACCAAGAAAAGCAATGACTGAGGCGGCCTAAGTGCCGCTTGTATTGAAGGAAAAATAGCAAGGCATTAATTTAAGAAAAATGACAAATCGTTGTTAATATTGTTTTTTTTAGAAAGGAGGTAATACTATGGCAGTTAAAGTGGCAGAAGAATGGCTGAACATCTGTGGAGGATGTGAGGTCACAATACTGGACATAGGTGAGCCGCTTCTTGATTTACTACCAGAGCTCAATTTCGTCCACATGCCAGTGTTAATGGACCATAAGTATTTTGGCCAAACAGGAGAAAAAGAGGAGATGGAAATACCCGAGGCTGATGTGGGGATAATCTCAGGAGGTGTTCGCAACGAGAAGGAAAAGCACGTTGCCGAGGAAATGAGAAAAAAGTGCAAAACGCTCATTGCTCTGGGCTCCTGCGCGTGTTATGGCGGGATTCCTGCCCTGGCGAATATGTTTCCTCTTGAAGCCCTGTACGAAAAGGTATTCAGAGACTCGAAAACTACAGATGCCGCTGATACACCTCAAGAGAATCTTCCCCCTCTATTGGACAGGGTGTACGCTGTAGATGAGGTTGTGCCTGTGGATGTATACATTCCGGGCTGTCCTACGAATCCTGATCTGGTTGTCAAGGCTATCACCGCACTTTTAGAAGGCAAGGAGTTCAAGCTCGAAGAGAGAAGCGTCTGTGATGAGTGCCCTCTAAAGCGGGAAAAGAAGTCTGCGGGTGGCCAGATCAAAAGAACACTTGAGTCGATGGAATTCGACCAAAGCAAGCCCTGGGATCAAACAAGGTGTTATATGGAGCAGGGCTATTTGTGTTTAGGACCGGTCACCCTGGCTGGCTGTGGCCATAAGGAAGGAAACGGCGACGGGGTAACAGTCCCACGTTGTATCAAGGGGTATATGCCGTGCCGTGGATGCTTCGGTCCGATTCGTAAAGGTGCTAATCCCCTGGTTGACATGATGACCGCAATTTCGTCCATAGGACTGGACGTAAAACAGGTTCAGGACAGACGTGCACTACTAAACAGGTACATTGGTGGTCAAAAACGACTTAGGCCGTTACCGGTGCGTCCAAAAAAGTAAGGAGGTAAATATTTATGAAAACGATCACAATAGCCCCAGTAACCAGAATTGAGGGTCATGCCAAGATAACTATTAATCTTGATGATAGCGGTAATGTAGCAGATACTTTCGTCAATGTGGTGGAGCTTCGCGGCTTCGAGAAGTTCTGTATCGGAAGACCCGTGGAGGAGCTGCCGCGCATTGTAACGAGTATCTGCGGGGTGTGCCCGTGGCACCATCACCTTGCGTCGGCGAAGGCCAACGACGCCATCTTCGGGGTAACACCACCGCCTACGGGGACAAAGCTCAGGGACCTTTGCCAGAACATCGCCTTTTGCTCGGACAAGATACTCCACTTTTTCATCCTGGCCGGCCCGGACTTTGTGATGGGCCCGGATAGTGACTATTCTGTGAGGAACGTTATAGGGATAGCTCAGGCAAACCCCGAAATAGGAAAGAAAGTCATTCGCAACAGGCACCTCGGCACACAGATGCTCAACATAATCTCAGGAAAGTCCATTCACCCAGTTACAGCGGTGCCCGGAGGATTTAGCAAGCCTCTGACTGAGGCCGAACGGGAAAAAGTTGTTCCCATGGCAAACGAAGTGTTGGAATTTGCCAAGTTCGCGATAGCCTTCGCCAAGGAGAGCATATTTCCAAAGTACCTCGACCTTATCAAGTCAGTGGGAATCATCGAGACAGGTTTTCTGGGCACTGTAACCGACGATGGAACTCTCGAACTGTACAACGGCAAGGCCCGATTGATGAAACCGGACGGTTCATACGAAGAATTCCCGTATGATCAATACACCGAGTACATTGGAGAACACATCGAGCCCTGGACATATTTGAAGTTCCCGTATGCGAAGAAGTGGGGCAACTTCTCGATGGACCTCGATAATCCGTCGGGGATCTACCGCACGAACACTCTTGCTCGTATCAATGTCTGTGACAAGATGGCAACGCCGTTGGCGCAGGCGGAGCTTGAAGAGTTCCGGGAGAACTTTGGCCGGCCAGCCCAGCAAACACTGCTTTACAACTACGCGAGACTAATCGAGCTGGTCTTCAATGCCGAGCATGTCATCGAGCTTCTGAACGACCCGGAGATCACCGGGAAGGAGACACGCGTCCCGGTCACGCCGCGAGCAGCAAGGGGCGTGGGTTGCGTTGAGGCACCAAGAGGCACATTGATACACGACTATGAGACAGATGAAAACGGGCTGATTACCAATGTCAATCTGATTGTTGGTACTACCCACAACAATGCACCAATCAATATGTCAGTTAAGCAGGCAGCGAAAGCACTTATCAAAGACGGTGTTTATGACCAGGGTATCCTCAACAAGGTTGAAATGGCCATTCGTGCTTACGATCCGTGCTTGTCCTGTGCAACGCATAAGCTGGACGGCGCAATACCTGTAAAGCTTGAGATTCGGGATGTTCGTGGCAAAGTAATCGACACGATAACCAATTGAGAAATCACCAGAGGTAGATTTCTTTTTGAAAGAGGGTTGGCAGGCATTAGGACTGGTAAAGAAATTAGGTTTCGTTTTGGCTCCAGCGAGGACAAGGCTGGCAAGGAAGCAAAATGCAGGCCTACTGGTTGGTAATCCGAGTTTTGCTGACACCGCCAGCCGAAGCCGCAGCCAGCCAAAAATGGAAGATAATTTATTTACAAGTCCTTAGTGCAGGCCTCGGAGATGCTGTGTCCTGCTTGTGTGAATGTACATAAACTTGCCGGACGAGCGCGATTATGTTATAGAGAGAAGTAGATAGGAATAAAGTTCGCAAAGAGATTATTTCTAATGGTTTCGGATGAGAATATTCAGACAGCTTCTTATGAGCTTCCACTGCCACAGGAGCTGCCTGCCGAGAGTGAGATTAGAGGCTCGGAAAGACCTCTGCCGGAATCTCTGCTCATGCAAAATGCATTGTGGTTTTGTCGGGTCAGATGGTTAGTAATCGCAACTCTTGTCTCTTATGGTATACTGGGTCTATTTCCCAAATCGATTTACTACTTCGGAATACGTCCTCCTGGGGTGTGGCCCTTCGTAACGGCTGGGGTTTTGATACTGTACAATCTTGCTTTTCTGTTATTTGCTCGGACCAAGACCTCTTGGGCCGGAACTATGTTTAATCTCTGGGCCCAGATAATTGCCGATTTATTGGTTCTCACTGCCGTCGTTTACTTTGTCGGGAGCCTGGAGACGAATATAGCATTCGCATATCTTTTTCACATCGTTCTATCTTGCGTGTTCTTCTCACGCAGGCAAAGTTTGATTGTAACTATCATGGCTATTGGCATGTTTGCCACGTGTATCACGGTAGAATATGTTTTGAAGATACTGCCTTCGATGAGTATTTTTGCCGGGTCGTCCTATGAACAGAATACTGCAACAGTACGGGCGATATTGACAGTGAATTTCTTTTTCGCTATCGGAATATGGTTGGCCGTGTGGTATCTTGCTTCTTATCTATCCTCAATGGTGCGCCGGAGAGATTTCGAACTCTATGAGACCAACCGCCGCCTCATGGCTGCCCAGGAAGAACGGTCCCGACATATGCTCGCCACGACCCATCAGTTAAAAGCCCCCTTTGCCGCGATCTATTCCAACGCGCAGCTCCTGCTACGGGGATATTGCGGTGATATTCCGGACGAAGCATCTCAAGTGATACAGCGGATCACAGCGAGATGTCGGCGATTGACCGCAGAAATCCAGGAGATGCTCCAGTTGGCAAATCTAAGTTCAACCAGCCAACAGTCTCTACCACGGACTAAAATAGTTTCAACAGAGTTACTGCTGTGGTGTAAATCTCAGGTTGATCCCATAGCTCGTGAACACGGTATTGTGTTCAAAGCGGATATACATCCGGTAGCCATGATGGGTACTGAAGACCACTTCAAAATGCTGTTTGTCAATCTCCTGTCAAATGCGGTGAGATATTCCCATAGAAATGGGCAGGTACAAATATCCTGCTACCCAGGCCCGAATTCGGAGCCTATTGTCACTATTGCCGATAACGGAATAGGAATCCCGGCGAACAAGTTACCTCGTATCTTTGAGGAGCACTACCGTACTAAAGAATCCGTGCAGCACAACAAAGAGTCTTCCGGGTTGGGTTTGGCTATTGTCAAGCACGTAGCTGAATTGTACGGAATTCGTATCCGAGTGGAGAGTCGCCCCGGTTTCGGTACAAAGTTTGAGCTTAAATTCCCTGCCTCAGATGAAAGTTTGGGTAATAATTAGAGTTATGCAAAATTGAGTTTAGGCCCGTTTTGGCTCGGCCAAGCCGAGACAGGCATATATTATTTAAGAAAATTAGTTTTTGATTTTCTTAAATAATCAAATAGCTGCTTGCCGGACAATACTTTATTGTTTGATAAGAAAGGAGAAACGAAATGGCCTATCTCTTGATTGTGGATGATGACGAAGACTTCGCCAATACTACAGCAATGGTCCTGCGTAAAGAAGGACACGACGTGCAAATTGAGCTGGACACTGATGAGGCCGTGCAAAGTATGGAAAACAAACCTCCGGATTTGGCGATTCTGGATGTTATGTTTCCCGAAGACGCCTCTGCCGGATTTGAATTGGCACGCTTCATGCGCCACGAAAGTGAAAAACTCAAGAATATTCCAATCCTGATGCTGACTGCTATAAATACGAAATTCCCGCTCGGGTTTGGTCCCAAGGATATCGACGACCGTTGGCTGCCGGTGACTGGTTTTCTGGAAAAGCCTGTGGATTTTGATGTTTTAATAAGCAAAGTGGCTCAGCTCTTACATGAAGACAGCACGGCTGACTGATAGCAGAATAAGGATTAGGGTAAATGGGACCGGAGTGGTACGATAAATCCATTCTCATATTGGGATGTGGCAATGTGCTGTTTGGAGATGACGGGTTTGGGCCGGCTGTTGCTCAGCAGATCCAACGCGACTTCAAAGTTCCCGCCGAAGTCTGTGTCCTGGATACCGGAACTTCAGTTCGAGAGATACTCTTTGACACCATCCTTGCCGACAAGAAACCATCGAAAATCATCATTATAGACGCGATGGATTGTGGTCGCAAGCCGGGCGAGCTCTTCTGGCCGGATATCGATTCTTTTCCGAAGGCTAAGATCGACGATTTTTCCTTACACCAGGTACCCACATCGAATTTGCTTCGCGAGCTCCGTGACCTTTGTGGTATAAAAGTCATCGTAGTCGCCTGTCAAGTGGCTGGCACATGCGACAGTGTGAGCCCGGGGCTTTCGGAACCTGTCCGGGAAGCTGTTGAGCGCGCTGTCGAAATGCTCACCCGGGAGTATTTCAAATAGCTGTGTGGGTCTTGGACAGCGCATTCGAATACATAAGTATCACTCTTAATCTTGTGAGATTGTTATCGATAGTCTTTGGAGCCGAGTATATTTCTCAGTTTCTCTCTCAAAGTGCCTGAGCCAACGCAATTGCACAATGACGCAGCCGGCTCAAAATTCATCATAGAAGATGTCGCTTGTTCCTTTTTCTTTAAGCACCCTTGTCACCGCCTCAATCATCAGCGGCGGCCCACAGAGAAATGCTTGTCGTCGAATGCCAGGCTCCAGATATTTGTCAGCCGACAGATGAATGAAGCCCGTCTCCCCATCCCACTTCTCGTCCTCACCAAGTTTGTCTGACAGCGCATAGACTACATTGAAATTCGGATGCTTTTTAGCCAGCTCCTCAAATTCCTCAAGATAGAACACATCACGCGTGGCTCGGCATCCGAAAAACAGCCAGCACACACGGTCGGGCCACCGCTCATAAAGGGTGTAAACGATATTCCTTATTGGTGCTATGCCGCAGCCTCCGCCGACACATATAATTTCCACAGAGGGGTCCTCGCTGAGCCAAAACTCACCATAAGGCCCCGTGAAGAAAACTGTGTCACCAGGTTTTACGTTGTGTAAATAGGTCGAACCGACCCCGCCCGGAATCAGTCTGACAACAAGCTGGACAATGCTTGGTTCATAAACAGGGGAGCTGATTGAATAGGCCCGGAAGACCGGGCCGTCCGGGGATGGGGCCTGGACCTGAACATACTGGCCGGGGCGGTGCGAAATATCAGGAGGGTCGTCGAGGCGCAAGCGAATTTCTTTCATGTCGTAAGTCAGATCTTCAGAGCCCTCTACCGTAGTAGTGAACATCCTGACATTAAGTAAATCTTCCGGTATTCGGACATATATGTCTTCTCGAATCTTGACCTGGCAAGCGAGGCGAACATTCGACCGAATCTCCTTACGGGTCAACAAGGGTGTCTCGGTGGGCAGCACAGGCCCACCGCCGGAGGTAATGGTAATCTTGCAGTGTCCACACGTGCCTTTGCCTCCACACGCAGACGGTATAAAAATCTCATTGGCATAGAGACTGGCCAACAGTGTCTGGCCACCTTCAACTTCAAGCGGTTTTTCACCGGCGTTGATATCAAGCTTGCAGATGCCGTAGTTTATCAGCAAACGCTCGGCGATCATTAACATCCCTGCCAGTGTTGTGGTCAGGCCTGCGAACGATATTACCGACAACAAGTAAATCATGGAATATTCCTATTATTGAATCGATACCATTCCCGCAAAGCCCATAAACACCATAGCAAGCACGCCGGTAACGACCATTGCTATGGGGACACCCTGGAACGGCTCCGGGATATTGCTGTATCTCATTTTCTGTCTCAAACCGGCCAACAGCACAATCGCCACGGTCCAGCCGATTCCTGCGCCGAGACCAAATCCAATGGACTGTATAAAACTGTATTTTCGGATAATCATAAACAAAGATGCGCCCAGAATAGCGCAGTTGACTGTGATCAACGGCAGGAATATGCCTAATGCGAAGTACAGCCGGGGGCTGAATCGCTCGACAAACATTTCGACTAATTGCACGAAGGCCGCGATGACTGCTATGAAGACGATGAACTGAAGGTGAGTAAGATCGGTCGAGATCAGCGGCGCTGCCAGGCCAAGCTCGGCAGCTTCTTCGGCAGAAATCAGAATGCCGTAGTAAATCGCGTAATTTATGGCCGTTGTCATAGTCAGCACGAATGTAACCGCGGTGCCCAAGCCGAGGGATGTTCTTATTTGGCCTGAGCAGGCAATAAACGAGCACATTCCCAAAAAGTTTGTCAGCAGTATATTATTTGTAAATATCGCTGCAATAAATATCACCCATGCCGATGTCTCACTCATTATTTATTCTCCTGAGGCTCCGGGCCTTTAATCCAATTGAAAATTCCAATTACGATACCAAGTGCAAAAAATGCTCCGGGGGCCAGAATCATCAGTTGATTAGGTGTATACCATTGACCGCTGAGCACCTCGTATCCGAATATCTCTCCGGTACCTAACAGCTCCCTGAAGAACCCGATGATGGCCAATATGACTGCGTAGCCGAGGCCGTTGGCCATGCCATCAACAATGGACAAAATAGGTGGGTTTTGCAGGGCAAAGGCTTCGGCCCGACCCATAACGATACAGTTGGTTATTATCAGGCCGACGTAAGGGCCAAGCTGTTTTGACATATCCCAATAGAAGGCCTTGAGGAATTGGTCGAACAGTATCACAAAAGTTGCTATGATGGCAACCTCGGCGATCATACGTATCCGATGCGGCGTATGCTTTCGCAATAAAGAAACAAGCAAGTTCGAGCCCACACAAACGAAGATAAGGGCCGCACCCATAACAAGTGAGTTTTCCAGCCGATTGGTTACCGCCAAGGCTGAACAAATACCCAGCATTTGAATCGCTAACGGATTGTTTGCCCAAGCTCCATCTTTCAATGTTAACAAGCCCCTGCCCCCACACAATCCCTTGGGCCCACAGGTCATACAAGCTAACTGTTTGTCTGCCATTGTTATTGCTTCTCCTTAGGAATGCTCTTTATGGCCTCGTTGAGCATCGCTTGGACCTTATCGCACGTCATGGTTGCACCTGTAATCCCATCGATTTCATTTTGTTCCTTTGCAGATCCTGGCTTGCAAATGACAATTCCCACGTTGTCGTCTTTGTCATGAATCGTCTTTCCAACGAAACGCTTACGAAATCCTTCTGTTACAATCTCACCGCCGAGGCCGGGGGTCTCTTCCTGCTCGTAAAACGTTATGCCTCGGATCGTTTTCATATCCTGTTCCAATGCCAGGAAGCCCTTGATCGGCCCCCACAACCCAGGACCAGCAAACCGCATGGCTGTCGCCAGGACTTTGCCGTTCACCTCGTACTCATAAGTCGTGAGATCTCCCTGCATCTGCTCCTGAACGTTTTCTTTGTGTGCTTCGACCACTTGTTTGGACGACACGCTGTCCGGCAAGGGAACCTTTAACGCCAAGAGGATATTCAGAGCTTCCTCAGCCTTTTGATTGGCAACCCTGCGATCCTCGGTAAAATCGGCCGCACCGGTCAGCAGCAAGGCACAAACAGCACCAAGGACCGCAGCATAGACCAGAGCGTAAAGACTACCCTTCACTTTTAAGCCTCCTGATGCGAATTCCAATAACTATTTCATCAATAATAGGAGCAACAATATTTCCTAACAGAATCGCGAATGTCACGCCCTCTACGTATCCCGTAAAATTCCGTATCAAAACCGTTATCGAACCGATTGTAATGCCGTACAACCATTTGCCCGCATTCGTAGTCGGGCTTGTTACCGGATCGGTTGCCATAAAGAATGCACCAAAAAGCAGCCCCCCCGCAAACAAGTGCCAAATCACCGGCCCGAATACGCCTGGCATTCCATACTTAACAGCGCCGCCGCCAATGAGCGCCCCGGTCAATACGATAAACGAACCTAAAATGCTAACCACCGTTCGCCAGCTTGCCACTCTCGTAAACAGCAAAAATACTCCCCCTAAGATTATCAAAATAGCCGAGGTCTCGCCCGCACTGCCCGAAACATTGCCCAAAAACAAATGCGTAATAGAACACATCTCTCCGCTCTTGGCCTGCGCCAGCGGCGTAGCCACAGTGACCGCGTCGGCCACCGAAGGGTCAACGGAAAAATATTCAAACAATCGGCCAGTTAGTCCGCTGCTCGGCTCGAACCAGCTCGCCGACATCACCTTCGGGTAGGCAAGAGACAGAAAACAACGACCCACAAGAGCCGGATTGAATATGTTGCGACCGGTTCCACCAAACAACTCCTTGCCGATGAATACGCCGAACGCTACACCAAGGCCAACCATCCAAAGCGGTAAACCGGGCGGCAGAATCAATGGGAACAGTATCCCCGTGACGAAAAAACCTTCGTTTATACCCTCCTTGCGCACCATCGCAAAAATCGCTTCCACCGTCAGGCCCGCGGCATAAGAGACAATGATCATCAGAAAAAATCGCAGCCCGAAAAAGTAAAAAGCCGCCAATACCGATGGAACCACCGCGATGATAACCATCGACATGAGCCGCTTCAAATCGAGCGGGTCCCGAACATGAGGAGCTCCTATCGTCGTTGTCGACGGCGCGAAGAAGAAATGCTCCAACGCCCCGAAAACGGGCTTGAAAAGCCGCAGCTTACCACCTTCCTCGAAAGTGGGGCGAACAGCTTCAATAATCTTCAGCAATCGTTTCACTCGCTTCCCTCTTCGATGTTTTTCCTGGCCAATTCTTCTTGATGCAACTTTTCCTGGCGTTCCTGTTCCCGGCGTATCTCTTCCTTTTCCTGCTCAATGAGTCTCTTGGCCTCGATGAATTGCTGCATAAGGTCGAGTTTGGATGGGCAAACAAAGGAACACAGACCACACTCTATGCAGAGATCCACACGAGTCTGCTCGACTTCTTCGATCAAATCTCGATATAGATACTTGTGTATCAGGTGAGGGGTGATACCGGCGGGGCAAACTTCTTCACAGAAGTTGCAGGAGATGCAAGGCCGACCTTCACCACGCACACCTGTAGTGAATCGCTCGCTAAAACTTTTTCTCAGTGAGCTTAAGTAGCAAGCAGCGTAACAACTCCTATCCCAGCCGGGCCTGATGAAACCAAATAATTCTCTGTCTTTCAGCTCGGGAAGAATCGTTATCCCTCTGCATTCCGTATCAAGCCCCAATGTCTCTGTGCCTAACAGCTCACCGGTTAGTATGCCACCGTTAATCATTCGGGCAACCGGCTCGAATACATATTTATCCTTGATCATTTGTATCGGGTAGCCCGGCATAACTTTGATATGAGTGGGGGAGTTGACCCCTGTCCCGCCGATTGAGACTATCCTTACCAGGCAGGGCTTTGACAATGTCAACGCCCGGTTAACCGCCAGAACTCCTTCAGTCCGGACCGCCCAAACGAGCCCGTTGCTGCGCTTGAGACCGAGCTTGCGTGCGAGAATTGAAAAATCATCATACGGGTATGTAAGAGGTATCTCGACCATTTTCACCCACGCATGGCCACGTATATGGTTCCGTATCAGATTCGCAAAGTCAGATTTAATGTCAGGCAGCACAAGGTAAATGGGTTGATACTCTAAAAGAGACTGCAATTGTTCCAGACCCCTGGTGAAATTCGACAGGCGCTTTTGGAGCTGGACGTCTCCCCTGGCGAGAAAAGGCTCCAAACTCAAGGTCGAGACGATGATAGCCTGAGGTGTGCCCAGGGGGTCGGGCAGAGCACCGGTATGCGCATCATAGAAGAACTGCCAGGCTCCCAATGCATTCAATCTGTATCGCTTTATGCCCGCTGCACCCATCTGGCGCTCTATGTGCGATAGCTCCTCTTTGGATATATCCACATGCTCTTCGTGTTTGGCAACCTCCTCGAGGGCTATATGGTCCTCATCTTTATTCAGCCGAACCACACCTGCTCGAGGACTCAGCAGAGGAATACCATAATTGTCAGGATCTCTGGCTAAGGTATCACCGTTGTTCACACGCTGCCCATCCTTAACTACGACTTCGCTAAAGACGAAACGACGGCTGCGCAACGGCAGATACAGCACTTCCGGCTCCGGCATAATCCGAACTACACCCTCCGGCCGACCCGACAACAATATGTTATGACCACCTCGGAATTTCATTTGTATGAACCTGTCTTACCACCAGACGATTCGATCCACAGATTTCCTGCTATCAACAAAATCAGTACCTAATACTCTTCGTGACTTTACATTACCACAGCAAGCTGCGTTATTCAATCCCATATTAAATCATGACCATTCTCCAGTCAATAGTGGTGACTTGCACTCAAAGGAGAGCCGGCCAAAAACACCCAATGGGAGTTACTTAAGTTGCAAATTTTAACGTTTTTAATAATGCTGTCAAGAATTATTTGTCCCAGCCGGTGGTTTTCGGCTAATGGCCTGATTTATGCAAAAGATGGTTCATAACAGGTTGTCGAATTCGCTGATAGACACCGGCCTGCCGGATTCCGCGGAAAGGTCGGCAGCAAGGCACACAGCGTGTGTCAGTGCGGCGTCTTCAATATCAGGAAACGGCTGTTCATCGTTGATGATGCAATCAAGAAAATGAGACACTTCGCCCTGAAACGGATGATGGGTAACATCACCGCTGTCCGGAAGGATACAGGGAATCTTTGTGAAATCGTTTTGACCGGGGAAAAGCTTCGGGGCAAAAAGTTCGTTGTTGCGGAGCGTGCCCTCGGTACCATAGATTCCGATGTTGAATCGGTATGGCATCTTTGCGTCAAACGTCGTGGTGCTGCGTCCAATCTTTCCATCCTTGAATTTTACATTGATTGAAATTGTACCCGGGTATTCTGCGGGATTTTCGGTTTTTACCTGATAGGCGGACACTTCCTCGACCTCACTGCGTCCAAACCATCGCAGGGCATCCACTGCATGACAGCCTGCTGTCAGAAGTGCTGTGCCGCTCTTTTCCCGGCTACCATACCATTTTAAATCCCATATCCGGTGCAGATAATCGACCTCCACCATAAAGATGTCTCCAAATACACCCTGCTCAATCAGGCTATCAATGGTCATCAACAAGGGACTCCAGTGCAGTACAAAACTTACTATCGTTTTGACTTTGTTTTTTCTTACCGCTTCGCGTTGTTTGTACACATCTTCCGGAGTTAATGCTACGGGTTTTTCAATAATAATATGCTTGTGAGCTTCTGCAGCAGCGACTACGTATTGTGTATGAACATTATGTGGGGTGCATACCACAACGATGTCCACATCATCTTGTTGAAGCATTTTAGAAGCGTCGGTTTCGATGGTGCACTTTAAGTCGTAG
Organism: Candidatus Aegiribacteria sp.; assembly: GCA_048635425.1. Lineage (GTDB taxonomy): Bacteria > Planctomycetota > Phycisphaerae > Sedimentisphaerales > Anaerobacaceae > NIOZ-UU13. The sequence continues at coordinate 761 of JAIVYN010000012.1, read as the reverse complement.
CGATCGCGGTATCTTTCAGCGTTTGCAGGATTTCGACTTACCAGCGTTCGCACCTCGGAGCGCTGGTCTTTTTGAAATGCCTTTACATATTCTTCTGCGACCCAACCACAACCAATAATCGCTGCGCCAAGCCTTTTCATATTTTGTTTCCTTTCCTGTTGCTGTGCTCTATGATTTATTTTGTGAATAGACAGAATTATAATAACAAGACTTTTGCAAAATATAGATAATACACTAAATCGTTAAGAATAGAAAGCAGCATATCGTTCCATTGCGTCCATAATCGCCTTTATATTTTCAAGAGGGACACCCGGATAAAGTCCGTATATCATCATAAGGCCCCCTTCCGGGCTGCCAAGCTTTTCGACTTCTTTGTGGATTAGTTCGTCAATCTGTTCTGGACTGCCGAAGCGGGTGATCTGCTGCCGGTCTATATCGAGATCGATGCAGACCCTTCCTTTTAAGTTCGCAGCTATCCAGTCAATACCATTAACGAGGTCCTGAAGGTTGAGGGCATCTACGCCGCTGACTACAAGGTCGTCCACAAGGACACGAATGTCACCGTCAGAGTGCATATGCACCAGACAGCCCGCTTTTTGAGCCGGTGCCATCAGATGCTCGTAGATGGGTTTGATATACGTTCTAAAGTGTTCGGGCGAAAGCATTGGGCCGAGCTGCATCCCCAAATCCTCCGGATATCGCATCATCGCAACACCGAGGTCAATATAGCGCTGCACAATTCCAAGACTGAATTTTTCGAC
>JAIVYN010000011.1:0-30415 GCA_048635425.1 Candidatus Aegiribacteria sp. | reverse complement strand
CCCCCTGTTGGAAGGGGTCTTCGACTAACACGCGTATCGAAATACCAGGCTGTTCTATCGGTCGTCTTTATAATGGCATTGGCGGGCACCGGTCTGGTTAGGGCGGAATCGCATCTGAAAGCAAAGAGTGAAGTTATACCCAAAGGCCTTATCCTGGACCTCGACGCGGACCGGGGGGTCAAAGTGGTTAACGGACGAGTCACGTCCTGGGAAAACCAGGTGGACTGGAAGGTCAAAACCTTCGTAGCGACGAGAGATGCTAATCATGAAAAGGGTACCGGACACCCTACGCTGAAAGAAAAAGTGGCAGCTATTGGTGGTCATAACGCCGTTGTGTTTAAACGACAGGAGCTCATCAATAGCAATGAAGACGCATTTGACCATCTTATAACCGGAAGTGGTTACACGTGGTTTGCGGTGATGTCGGTTTACCCCCAGGTATCCGGTCTCAAGGACGTGAATTCATTCTTTGGGAACTTGAGAAACGGTGGAAAATATGAAGGATTCTGGGCGGGGCTAAAGGACGATAACACGCTTTGGGCTGGTTCTCGAAATGGCATCACCTTTGGCCGATGGGACCAGAACAATCCTCAGCTTCTTGGTCCTAAGCTAAAAGAGAATCGCTACTACGTAATCGCCTCTCGCATGGGCGCCGGCACCGGGAAAGTCACCATCGAGCTTTTTGTCAATAGTACCAAACCAGTGGCGTCCAAACCTTTCGGCGTCAATCCAAAGGCGAACTCGTCCAAAATGGCGATTGGACAGGAACGTGATGCAACGAACCATCCGGGCCATGAGTCCTTCGACGGTGAGCTGGCCCGCTTGCTTATGTGGGATCGTCCGCTGAGCAACAAAGAGTTCGAGAAAACGCTATCTTTGTTGAAAAAAACTTATGCGTTGTCCCCTATCGTGTATGGACACGATTGGCCTATGTGGCGATACGATGCGGGACGCCGTGCGGCTTCACCCGAGGAGCTGCCAGAAAAGATGCATCTGCAGTGGGTCCGTGAGCTGGCCCCTCCAAAGCCCGCCTGGCCAAGAAGTCAGGACAGGCTTCAGTTTGACGCCTCGTACGAACCCGTTGTTGCGGGGAAGACCATTTTCGTTGGCTCAATGGTCTGCGACCGTGTAACCGCCTATGACACAGAGACAGGGATAGAGAAGTGGCGTTTCTATACCGATGGCCCCGTGCGTTTTGCACCCGTGGTTTATAAGGACAAGCTCTATTTTGCCTCTGATGATGGATATCTCTATTGCCTGAATGCCGAAAACGGTTCTCTTATTCGCAAGTTTCTCGTGGGTCCCGCCCGGAATAAGGTTATCGGCAACGATCGACTAATCGGCATGTGGCCCATGCGGGGCGGGCCGGTTCTGTATGAGGGGAAGATATATTTCGCAGCCAGCATTTGGCCTTTTATGGGCACCTTTATCCACGCAATCGATGCCGAGACCGGAGAGGCCATCTGGACCAATAGCGGCAGCGGTGCGACCTACATCTTGCAGCCACATAGCAGTCCGGCCTTTGCCGGTGTGGCACCGCAGGGCTATTTGGTTGCTACGGAGGACAAATTGCTGGTATCGGGCGGCCGTTCCGTCCCGGCTGCTTACGACCGCGAGACAGGACAGTTTCTATATTATAATTTGAACGAATATGATAAAACCGGTACGTGTGAAGTTATGGCCTCGGGCGACCATTTTTTCAACCGTGGGGCCATATACAAACTCTCCGACGGCATTAGAATCTCCAGGGCGCCGGCATCGGTAATAGCAGATGAAGTTATCATCGGCAAAAGATATAATTCAATTATGGCTTACAAGCTTGAGCCGGGGGCAAAAAAAGCTGAGAGTTTATGGCAGGCAAAGGTCCCATCTGAGCTCAGGAGAATATTCTTGAAAGCCGGCTCACGTTTGTATGGCAGCGGCGAGGAAGGTATTATTTTCGCTGTTGATATTCCTTTGCCTGCACCTGTGTCTGCCTCGACACAGGTGGCGCAGGCACAGGTGAACAATGGTCAATCCAAGGTCTCTTGGCAGGCGAAAGTAGAGGGCGAAGTGTGGAACATGCTGGCCGCGGACGGCAAGCTTTTTGTCATTACTCTCCAGGGTAAACTTTACTGTTTCGCAGACAAAAGAATCAGGCCAAAACATCACGCACTGGAAGTCAAACCACTGCCGGCCGGCTCCCGTCAATGGAAGGACAAGGTCAGGCAAATATTGGAAATGACCGACCAAAGAGAAGGATACTGCCTGCTGCTTGGACTTGGCAACGGTGAACTTCTCGAGCAGTTAGTGAGTCAATCAGATTTACATATTATCGCACTCGACCCGGACTCCGGAAAAGTTGAAGCAATACGCAGGAGGCTTGACGAGGCAGGACTGTATGGGACTCGAGTCGCTGTTCACCTCGGCGATATTACAACGATGCGACTTCCCCCTTATATGGCTAATCTGGTCGTATCAGAAGACCGAAGTCAGAAATCAGCTCTGTCCTCTGTCCTATTTGAGCGTGTTTTTCATTCGCTACGCCCTTACGGGGGAACAGCCTGCTTTTTGGCCCCACAAAGTGAGCATATTCAAATTATGAGGCGGGTGCTCGAATCGAAACTGCCTGGCTCTGAGATTACAAGCTCGGGTGAGTATATTATGCTGACCCGAGCCGGCCCACTAACTGATTCGGCCGATTGGACCCATCAGTACGGCGATTCCGCCAATACCGTAATGTCCAGAGATAAGAGGGTCAAGGCCCCGCTCGGACTTCTGTGGTTCGGCGGCCCTTCCAATGACAAGATATTGCCGCGTCACGGACACGGCCCATCTCCACAGGTTGTTGGGGGACGACTTTTCATCGAAGGGCGGAACATGCTCCGGGCGGTTGACGTCTATACCGGCCGGCTGATTTGGGAAAGAGATTTTACGGACCTGGGCAAGTACTACGACAACACCGACCATCAACCGGGCGCTAACGAGATTGGAAGCAACTATGTCTCTGTTTCGGACGGCGTGTACGTAGTATATGGGGACAAAATCCACGTGCTCAACCCGGCCACGGGCGGGACCTCGAAGGAATTCTCGATGCCGCACGAAGACAGACCTCAATGGGGCACAATTGCGGTCTGGAAAAATCTACTGCTTGCAACTGCATCGCCAATTAACATTCCGTTAACGGACAAACCGGTGCGCACAAAGCTCCCCGAGAACATGCAACCAATCATTAAAAAGGGAGCCGATTGGCAATACTTAGCCGGTACTCATCCGAATGGTGCATGGACACAGCCGGATTTTAACGCCGAAACGTGGAGGACTTCAGCAACGGGTTTCGGCTACAATTATAAAGACAACAAGACGGTGCTGAAGGACATGAAAGACCATTATACTGTCGTGTATATACGCAAGTCATTCAGCATACCTGAGCCGGAGGATATCCACGAATTGGGATTGGTGGTCAAGTACGACGATGCCTTTATAGCCTACCTCAACGGCAAGGAGATTCTCCGCGTGGGCGTCTTCAATGGCAGCGGAGTTAGGGCTTCGGGTATAGAAGAACATGAGAGAAAAGACTGGGAGTATTTCAAGATCGACAACCACCGTAATCTTTTGCGTGATGGGAAAAATGTGCTGGCCATCGAAGGGCATAACCGGAAAGTTGACAGCCGGGGTTTTACCCTTAATCCTTACCTGGTCGTCCTCCGAAATGGGAAACCTGGTGTGAACAGTCCCGTAAGGGACGCCTTGCGGCGGAACATCGAATTCACCGGCCTGCCTGCACCTGTGTTTGCCTCGACACAGGTGGCGCAGGCACAGGTGAACAATATCTCCGGTATAACGGTCAACGCAGACTATTCTTCCGGGAGCAAGATGCTCGTTGCCATGGATAGGCACAGCGGTAAAATTCTCTGGAAACGCAACGCAGAATACTCTTTCCGCCACAATACCATTGCAATGGCAGCCAACAAAGTCTTCTGCATCGATGGTATGAGCGAAGCCAAGCTGGCTTACTTTAAACGCCGAGGGCTCAACTTCGAGAAGGAACGCACCCTGTACGCATTAGATGCGCGGACGGGAGGATTGCTTTGGAAGACCAATGAGGGCGTTTTCGGTACATGGCTCGGTTATTCGGTGGAGCATGACGTTCTGCTCCAGGCAGGCAGCCGGTCCGGGGACCGGGCAAGGGACGAAGCGGGCAAAGGTATGGTGGCTTACAGGGGTTCGGACGGCAAGGTACTCTGGAGGACTGATGATAGCTACAAGGGCCCCCCAATACTCTACCACAACTGGATTATAACGCAAACCGGCGGCGGTAGTGGTTCTGCTCCCGCTGAGGCGAAGGTTTTTGACCTGCTTACCGGAAAGTACGTCATGCGCGAACATTCGATGACCGGCGAGATAATTCCGTGGACATGGGTCAGGTTCAAGGGATGCAATACGGCAATAGCCAGTGAGAACCTGCTTACATTTCGGTCGGCTTCCGCGGCGTTTGTGGACTTGACCAGAGGGCAAGGTACAGCCAGCATCGGCGGATTCAAGTCCGGCTGCACGTCGAACTTGATAATCGCAAATGGCGTGCTGAATGCCCCGGACTATACTCGTACCTGTATCTGCAGCTATCAAAATCAGGCATCAGTTGCCTTAGTTCACATGCCGGAAGTAGTATATTGGACATTTGACTACTATGCCTCTCCAGATACGGCAATACCAGTTAAGCAGGTCGGAATCAATTTTGGCGCCCCAGGCAACCGCTATGCTGAAAATGGTACGTTGTGGCTGGAGTTCCCGAGTATTGGGGGGCCGTCACCCGATATTCCCGTTCGAGCCAAATATGAAGAGCCTCGGTGGTTCCGCCATCACAACTCGCGAGTAAAAGGCAAACATAACTGGATAACCGCCTCGGGCGTAACGGGGCTCAGGGAAGTCTCAATACGCATGTTCCTTCAACCAGGCAGGAATCCATCAAACGTTGACGCTTTCGATAAGCACATCGGCAAAATTCCTACCTGGCAGGAAGAGCATATCAAGGGTGCTTTTGAGCAGCCTCGACCTTATACTGTACGCTTGTATTTTGCTGAGGTTGAGGAATACGAGATGGATATCCGCCACGGGCGGACTTCTGACAGGCGGATTGGCCGGCGTCTCTTCAATGTCTCGCTTCAGGACAGGCAGGTCCTGGAAACTTTTGATATCGTGAAGGAAGCCGGTGGTGCAAATCGACCCGTGGTAAAGGAGTTCAAAGGAATTAACGTAAAAGATGATTTAAAGGTCACTCTCACTCCCGCGACTGCGGGGCAAGCCAGCCCCCTGCTTTGTGGAATTGAAATTATTGCCGAAGGTTGGACTTCGGCGAGCTTGGTCGAGCCGTGAGCTGGAGAAGCACAATGATTGAAAGCGGTATGAATAAAAGAAAAGCATTCACTCCGTTATACGCAGTATCCCTGTCGGGAGAAATCAGTCGAATTCAGTTCGCAGGATGCCTTTCGGCAAAAGTGCAAAAGTGTCGTGCGGTATTTCTCCGAAAATCCCGTAAGGGACGCCTTGCGGCGGAGTCCTTAGGACTAACGGGGTTTACGTTAATAGAACTTTTGGTAGTGATTGCCATCATTGCGCTGTTGATGGCGATATTGATGCCCGCCCTGCAGCGGGTAAAGAAGCAGGCAAAAACGGTTGCTTGTCAATCAAATCTGAAACAATGGGGCACTATCTTTTTGATGTATGCCAATGAGAACGACGGCTCTTTTCTAAGCGGTTTGCTTGATAACAGTAGTAGTGGTGCCGGTAAGTATTGGTGGATTACTCCACTGCAGTCGTATTATCACGATGGAAAGATACGTTTATGCCCAATGGCAACGAAACCTTACACTCAGGGAGGTCGGGTCCCATTTGGGGCATGGATTACCAATAGAGATCATGCCGGCAGCTATTCTCCTAACGGGTGGCTTTGCAATCCACCGATGGAAATGAAAACATTACATGGACGTACGACCGAAGATAACTGGAGGACCCTCAACCTCACAGATGCAGGTAACATACCGCTGTTTTTGGATTGTTCATGGGATGATGCCTGGCCGAGGCAAACAGATGAGCCCCCGGCATATAATGGCGATGTGATAGAGTCGCCCAATACAAGTGAAATGAAGCGTTTCTGCATCAACCGACACGATGGGTTTGTGAATAGTGCCCTTGTGGATTTTTCCGTCAGAAGGATAGGGCTTAAGGAGCTGTGGAAGTTGAAATGGCATCGAGGTTATAGAATAAACGACCCCTCGCCGGTCTGGCCGGATTGGATGAGAAGTTTTAGGGATTACTGAAAGTAAGTTACCCACAACTAACGGAGGTCAACACAATGAAAACAAGTCTTTTTTTATCACTCTCTGCTATTTCCTTTATTGTCGGCGCCGCCGGCATTACATACGCCAAGGAAACTCGAAAGGATTTCTCACCCAAGCCGGACGAGCAACAACTGCCTAAAACTATGCACTCGGCAATGAAAGAATTGCCTCATATAACTGTTGGTAAAGATAACGCCCACATAACAGGCAATGATAACAGGGCATTGCAGGCTGCGGTCGATTATATTGCCGGGCTTGGAGGCGGAACAGTTGAAATCGGCGAGGGAGAATACCTGATGTATGATTCTCTGCACCTGCGCGACAACGTGACAGTCAGGGGCAAGAAAGGCAGAACGGTTTTACGGAAAGCCGATGGAGCTGTATCTGCTCTGGCCCTTGATGGTGACTTTGGTGAGCAGCAAATCACGCTGGAAGACCCGACCGGCTTTGAGGTTGGTCATGGCGTTGCGATCTGGGACGACAGGGCCGGAGGATTCCATACCACTGTTGCCCGCATCACAGGTCGAAACAATAACACCTTCTCAATTGACAAGCCGTTGATGGCCGATTGCATGGTAAGAAACAAAGCCAAAGCCGCAACAGTCTTCCCGGTAGTCAGCGGCTATCACATCGAAGGGGCGCGAGTTGAAAATCTCATAATTGACGGCAATAAGGACTCCAACGTCCACTTGAACGGCTGCCGAGGTGCGGGGATTTTCCTGTATCGTGCCTTCGGGACGGTCATTCAGGATTGTGTAGTGCGAAACTACAACGGGGACGGAATCAGCTTCCAGCAGTCCAATGACGTTACTGTAGTTGGTTGTATTTGTGAGGACAATACCTATCTCGGCATACACCCGGGCAGCGGCTCCCAGCGTCCGCGTATTCGCGATTGTGCTGCCCGCGGTAACGGAACTGACGGCCTATTTTTGTGCTGGCGGGTTCGGCACGGATTATTCGAAGATAATATTTTGGAAGGTAACGGACGATTTGGTATCTCCATCGGGCACAAAGATTCCGACAATCTTCTTCGCCGCAACATTGTCCGTCTGAATCGTCAAAATGGGGTCTTTTTCCGTAACGAAACACTGGGAATGGCCGCTCACCGCAATCGCCTTGAGGAAAATATTATCGAGAACAACGGTACAGGTTCAGAAGCAGCGGGTATTCGTATTCGAGGACAGACAAATAACCTGGTTCTCAAGAACAATATTATTCGTGACACCAGAGAAGACCAGTCACAAAGTCAAACCGTGGGAATTCGAATCGAAGAGCAAGTCGGACAAGTAATTCTCGAAGGCAATCAGATAAAGGCCAAAACAGCAATTGACGATAGACGAGCGCCAAAATCAAAATAAGGCGGGCTTCACCGATTACCAATCATGCTCACGCTATCCATGGACGCTTACGATTATTTGATTCTGCGATGGCCTTTAGGGTAAGTTCCACATCCTGCTTTACTTGAAAGTCAAACATGCCTAAACAAACGAAGTCTGCACCACCGGCAAACGCAAACTTGAGCCCTTCCTCGGCTCCGATAGCCCCGGCAGCTAAAACCTTGAAGGCTATCCAGGGGACTTTTACATCCTGCATAAACGCTATAGTCTCCTCGTGATTGTGGCAGAACATGTTATCGTGGTATTGGGAATGATTGGGGGACTCCTTCTCGTACATCTCCATGAACCGTCTGTTATCTTTCGGATGAGCAGACCAATACCGGTCATGATGCAGTGTCAGTATATAGAAGTCGGGCACGAGCCCTTCCTTTTCACAAAACGCAACGGGTTCCAGCCGATGTGCCCCAATGCCGACGGGAATATCGTATTTCTTCATAATCTCGAAGGCCCTTACGATATTTTTGTGTTTCTTCTGGTAATACCAGGTGTCACTGGCGCCTCCCCACAAGTAGGCCGCCGAAGCTCCCAGCTCCAGGTGTTCCACCAGAAGTTGCTCGTACTTGTTGATGTCCGTGGTGATTACATCGGCAATCCATTTCATTTTGCCGCCCCACTGGTCCCAGTATTTTGACAATCTGAATTGCTTGAAATTGTGATTCTTCAGAACAATCGAATTGATACCATATTCCTCACATTTCTTCAGTGTCATGAAGATTCTTTCTTCGGTGTTATAATTGGCTGCAAGGGCGCTTACATAATCCAAATCCCTTGCGTGCATATTCATACTAATTAGATTGCTGCCGCTTATGAGACGGCCGACGGAAAGATTGCCGATTTTGCCAACGGGCATTTTCTTTTGCCTGGCGATTATTTTCGGATCGTTCAAATCCATAGCCTTGAGTCTGGCATATTCCATTCTATCAGACTCGACAATCAAAGTGGGGCCGGTTATAGCATCTACTTCGTTTCGTGGTCCTCTTTTTGAAGGTGAACATGAGATTGTGCCAAGAAAGGGCAAGCTGCCCAGAGTTCCGAGTATTTTTCTGCGACTTGTAAGTTTCATCAAACATCTCCAATATAAAACTCATCTTCAATTCAACGGTGCCCCGCCGGCTTTCAACACAGCTTCCTGAACTGCCAGGTCGTGTTCGGGCGGATATTCTGATTCCTTTTGGCCACGAATAATTCGGGCCAATTCAATAAGCTGTTCATCGTAGCGTCCCGGCATAGGCGGCAGTTTCACTTCCTGGTATCCTTTTTTATATTTCTTAAGCGCTCGATCCGGAGCAAACAGTAACCTTGGAGGCTCCAAAGGCCGAATATCTACTGTCCCCTTATCACCGCAGACTACGAACTGCCGTCGCTGTTGCCCGGCCACTTCAATCAGAGCGCTGCGAATCGTCGCTGTGGATTCGGCATATTCAAAAACAGCTAACTGATTATCCGCCAGATTATCCTGCTGGGGCCGAGTTCGCCGGGTAAAGCCCGTGACCTTGTCCGGTTTGCCCAGCACCTTCACCATCGCATCAATCAAGTGACAACCCAGCTCAAACATCGAACCGGGATACATCTCAAGCTGCTTGCGTTTTTGAGCATCGATGGTTTTACTAATTACCCCATGCACTTCGAACACGTCACCTAACCACCCCTGCTGCACCGCCTGGAAACAAAACTTAAAAGCCGGATTATGCCGAAACATATATCCCATTTGCACCGTGAGCCTGCGACGAGTGGCTTCATCCAGCAATTTCTTAAATGCTATCAGCGATAATCCCGCCGGTTTGTCCAGATGAATATGTTTTCCCGCCGAGACACACCTCATCCCGGTCGGCACCAGCTTCGGGATGTCCGTTTCAACCGCTACCGCCTGTAGTCCGGGTGTGTTCAACAGTTGTTCTTCGCTGATCCATTTCAACCCTCGGTACACCGAATGTTTTTTCAGCTTCTTCTGTCGATCCGGATTCGGCTCTACAATTCCGACGACCTCATAATCTTCGCTCAGTTTCCTTAGCGTTGCCATCTTTCCCGATGCATGGGCATGGGCCGTTCCAATCTGCCCGACCTTAATCCTTTTAGGTGAACGAGCCCCCTGGGCCTTTGAGTTGTGCATTAAAGATGCAGCAATAAATCCCATACCTGTACACTGTCCCGCATTTTGTAAGAACTTCCGCCGATTCATAAATGTATTCCTTTAATCAAGCAGAGCTCTTCGCCCGTAGCGGCCGGTTCTTTCGATCGGACGTCAGGCGAATCGCCGCCGGTTCATGTGCGAGACAGCACTCCGTAAGTCCGCTTGGGGACGCCTTCCGGCGGAGTCATTCGGACTACCTTTATGGCGCAACCTTTCCAGTGGCTGCCCACTCCACGCCGCGGACGATTATCCTCTGCACACTCGGGTTTATCAGGGCCTTGCGGTCATGACCAAAGGCGTTGTGGACCGTGCGACCCTTGCCATAATCCAAAGTGAAAATCAGGGGCTCGGTCTTCTTGCTCCAATCGGAGTAGGCCTCCACCAGCACATTGATCTTGCCGGTCCCCTGCAGCTTCGCGTACAGCTCGTCGTCGGTCTTGAAGTTGCTCATCCCTGCGGTGATAGGATGTTCCTTGTTGACCACCTTTGCCTCGAAGACACCTCGCGGGCCGTGGCCCGAGGTGCCCATTACCCATTTCCGCCCGCAGAGCCTGCCGAATTCCTCCCACTTGGCGAACGAGGCGGTGGCCAGGTGCTGGACGAAGAAGCCCTTTCCGCTCTTCACGAAGTTCAGGAGGTTCTCCTGGGCCTGCTTGGGAATCATGGGAATACGTCGGCTGTAGATCATAAACACAATCACGTCGTACGCCTTCAGTGCGGTTTCCGATTCGAGGATTAGCGGATCTTCGCACACCCTGACGTCAAACCTCTTCGACTTCACTAACGCTTCCCGCGTGGTCTCGGACATCTCCCGCCAGGGATGCGCTGAGACGTCATCGCCGGTAATCAGCAGCACCCTAATCTGGGCGGGCCGCTGGTTTGCATCGGCTGCCATACTAAAACTCAGCGCCACTATACACATCAGTACAAGAACAAAAACTAAACGCCGCATCTCATTTCTCCTTTCTGTCAAAAAACCAAAGTTGGTGTCCACCCTGCATCCCGTGTGGAACAAAAATAAATACGTGGCCTTTACATTATAAAGACCATACCATTCAATCCTTGAAAAATCAAAAGCTTATGTTATCTGACATTTCCCATATACACGATTAAACAGCCTACTTATACCTTTGATTTTATTAGATTACTAAACCCATCCCGAATTTTCAAGCGATTTCAGCTTCTCCGGCAAATATTATCGTCGCGCATAAAGAAAGCCTGGCCGAAGGAGAATCATTCGGACCAGGTTTCAGATATAGAGGGCAGCTTTATTTTTCAGTATTCTTTCTGATTGCCTTCAATTCATGAAGCATCTGTTCTAACATTTGCTCCATAGATTTTTCAACAGGCTCGCTGGTTGTCAAAGATTCAGAAATTGGATGCAGCAATCGTAACTTTTCTCTCATCTGGTTATGGAGTTTCTCATATTCAACAAGGCCTGCCATGTTTCCTTCGTAACCGGTGGCGGACTGCGATTGACCCGCTGTTTGTATCCTGATAGAACCTATGCCCAAGAGCCGGTCGTATAATGACCGCTGCAATATAAAATCAGTAACGGAACGATAAGGAATATTTTGTTGAGTCTTGGTGAGAATCCCCTTGTGAATAGTGACGCGGTCCTCCTGAATCAAATAGGCGAGATTTCTTATCCATAATTTTGCAATCGGATAGGCTATAAGCCACATTACAAGGATGGCAATGACCGCAATCAGCCAAATGACCTTTGGTGCATTTGGGTCCCCATCAGCAATGTAAATTATGAGGTGTGTAATGGAAACACCCGCCAAAATGAAAGCGGATATTGTCAAAAGAACCCAAACCGTCTTTGTAAAAAGCTTTTTGTCTGGTTTAATTGTTTCTTCCATGGTCAATTACCTTTCAGATATGGCCACCTAATAATTATAATTTTCTACTACATAATACCATTATCCACCATCGTTGAACAGCTCATCATCCGAGGTCTGAGCTTCTTCATAATAATAGACGCAGCTTACCCTGTCAAAAATCAATAAATCTTTATAAGAGTCTATCCTGATAGACCCTCGTCGGCCGGAGACCGAGCGAGTCAATTGTGGACTCAGAAACTTTCCGCTGATAGGTTGATTTACAGTGACGACGTGTGTTATAATCATGGCAGACAAGCTAGTCCCATGATTAGAGAAATGATGAGGTTACGTAGTATGAAACAAATCGTAGTTTTATCCATCTGTTTTGGTCTTGTGCCGGCGGTTTTGTCATTTGCCGGAGATTCGAAAACCAAATCAACAATGGAACAAATGGACATTAATGTTCGGGACATGAGCGGGCTAAGATCATTGCGACCGGTAACCGGTGGTATTCCTCTTGCCCAGGGAGCTGCTCCGGAAGGTGCGTCTTTTGTCCTGTATGATGAGAATAACAAACCTGTGCCTTCCCAGACATTGGTTCTTGCTCGATGGAAGGACCGAAGTGCCCGCTGGGTCCTGCTTGATTTCCAAGCTGAGCCTCCTCCTAACAGAACAGCGCATTTTAAGCTGTCCTGGGGCAAGAAAGTCAAGACAGTTCACCCGGAATTTCCAGTGCAGGTAAATGGGCGGGAAAAGCCATCTATTAGAACGCGAAACATGGAGCTTTCACTGGTGAGAAACGCTCTCCGTAAGGAGTCCTTCGGACTGCTGCGAATTTCCAACCGGGTCGTTCTCAAACTTTCACTGATGGATGGCAAAGGGCAAAAATGCACTGCAATTATTGAATCAGTAGAAGTTCAAACAGAGGGTAAAATCCGTTCCACTCTGCTCTTAAAAGGCGCATTTCACAGCCCTGATGGAGAGCGTATTTTCGGCTTCCGGATGCGCGCTTCTGTTTTCGCCGGGTTGTCAAAAGTGTACCTTGAGCCGCAGATTTTGGTCAATTCGGAAAAGGGCGTAGTCCAAAATATCCGTAGTTTGAAGTTAGAAGTAATTCCTCTGGAAAAAATGTGCTCTGCCTCTATAGGCGGGGCACCTGGATGGAGTGGTAAGCCAGCTTCGTCACTGCGTTTGTTCCAGGTTGATGATGAGAACTACCGGTTCGAAGGCACTGAGGGGAAAGGGTCAAAAGCACCGGGATGGGCCCGGATAGACGATGGAAAAGGGACTATAGCTATTGCCGTGAAGGATTTCTGGCAGCAATGGCCAAAGAGCATAGAGGTTGATTCAAAAGGTTTAACGATAGGTTTGTTCCCCGAATTTGAAAAAGGTGCTTTTGACCACATGGAGCCTTGGTATAAGTATCAATATTTGTTCCGGGACAACTGCTATCGCTTGAGAACAGGTCAGGCGCCTCGCTGGCGGATCTGGTTGGATTTGTCAGTCCACAGGATGCCTTACGGCAGAGACGGCATCTCTCTGGTAAAGTCTGCCAATGCTCCCCTGGTCCCATCGGCTGATCCAGCTCAGGCAATTGCCGCCGGAGTATGGGGCTATGTTGCTCCTGCAGGAAGCCCGGGCATGAAAGAATATGACGATTGGGCGGAAAATCTTTTCGATAATGGTTATTGTCACTCAATCAAAGCACAGCGCGATTATGGACAGATGAATTGGGGCGACTGGTTTGGTGAGCGCGGCTGTAATTGGGGCAATCACGAATACGATACACCCAAACATATCCTGATGCAGTTCGCACGGACCGGGGACCCCAAATACTTCTACGTGGGGGATGCTGCCGCCCAACACACCAGCGAGGTCGATGTCATTCATTTTGTCAATGATGACTTAAGGAAGTATTTCGGTGAGGATTTACGCGACCGCCCAGACTATCCTGTCCGCCCCGGAATGGTACATCAGCATTGCGTAGGACATGTAAGTGGTTTCTACAGTGTTGAACGTATCCGCGAACTTTACGTTTCACTCAGGGTCGGCAACAGTAAGAATCCCTATCTTTGTTTATCTCCCTATAATTTGGGACATATCTGGACCCAGGGAATGGTTTTGGATTACTTTCTGACCGGCGAGGCGTGGATGAAAGAGACTGTAGAAAAAATTGGAGATAACCTTGTCAAACTGGTTGAGGAACGCAAGTTCAACTTCAAGACCGGCAGCCACATCGGACGTGTTAACGGCTGGACAATGCTGGCCATAGCCGGCGCTTATGAGCTTGACTTTGACGAGCGCTACCTTAATGCTATGAGATTGCTGGCTGATGATGCCATTTCTGCTCAGGACCCGCACTGCGGCGGCTGGCTTTGGAAGCTCCCCTGGGGACATTGCAATTGCGAAACGAAACATGTAGGAGAAGCCGGGTTCATAAGCTCGGTCAGGATAAACGGATTGAGTCGGTATTTTCAGCTCACCGGCGACGAACGCATTCCCGATATTGTAAAAAGGGGAATTACCCATCTAAATAATGATACCTGGTTAGAGCAACATAGCGACTGGCGCTACACATCATGTCCGGCCACAAAACCAATCGGACAAACCGGCGTTACGATTTCTGCACTGGTTAACAGCGTTAAGCTAAACAGGGAACCTGAACATCTGAGAATCCTGCAAAAAGCCTGGGACGCAAAGTTTGAACGCCTTCTGATCGCACCTGCGGCAAGACCGGGAGTTGGCAAGACTTACTCGACCATCATGTATGGAAGCCCGGAGGCAATGAACCTCTTCGTCAATGGCTTAGAGCAATAATATATACACCTGTACCCGCGTTTTCTGTGCGGGTAGCACAGGTGCGGGCACCGTTCGTAATCAATGATAAGACCTTATACATCTTTAGATATACAAGAAGCTTTTACCCCAGCGGGGTTTATTTCGCGTTCCCTGACCGGCTTTGAGGTGCGTCCTCAACAAGTCGAAATGGCCGGTGCTATTCAGCGGGCACTTCTGGATGCTCGGCACTTAGCTGTTGAGGCCGGCACGGGTGTTGGCAAGAGCTTTGCATATCTTGTTCCGATTATCGAGCTGGTTTGCCGCACGGGCAGTAAGGCGGTGATTAGCACCTATACCATTACGCTCCAGGAGCAGCTAATCAATAAAGACATACCGTTTATAGCTGATTGTATCCCACAAACGTTCGTAGCTGCTTTAGGCAAGGGCAGAGGCAATTACCTGTGCAAACGCCGGCTTAAATTTGCCCTGCGAAGGCAAAGAAGCCTTTTCGATGATTTCGGCTCTGAGCTTGAGCTGATACGCAATTGGGCCGGCGAAACCGAAGACGGTTCGCTGAGTGATATGCCGTTTCTGCCAAAAAATCAAATCTGGGATAGAGTCAAAAGTGAACACGGCAATTGTCGCAGTCGCAAGTGTCCTCATTTTCGTGACTGCTTTTATTGGCGGGCCAGACGGTGCTTAGGGAAGGCTGATATTGTTGTTGCCAACCATGCCCTGTTGTTTAGTGACCTCGTACTCAAAGAAGAGGGAGTCTCGATTCTGCCTGATTACCGGCTTGTGGTAATTGATGAGGCACATAATATCGAGCATGTCGCCGAAGACCATTTCGGAATAAATATCAGTAATCATAGAATCAGATTTCTGCTGGACGGCCTTTACAATCCACGTACACATAAGGGGCTCTTGGCCTACACGGATGCTAAAAAAGCAATTTACATGGTTAGCCAAACAAGAAAAGAGTTTAGGAATTTCTTGAATCACGTTCGTCACTGGTACGAAGGCATAAAAGAAGAGACCAAAGGCAGATGCCATAAGAATTTCATCGACGATACAATCTCAGGATACTTGAAAGACCTTGGATCGGAATTAACTAAGCTTGCAAAGCAATCAGAAGAAGTTGATGAAAAACTTGAGATTCTGCGGTACATTGACCGTTGCAGAGCGTTGGTCCAGGATTTGGAGAACTTTTTGATGCAGAAGCAGGCGGATTATGTCTATTGGGTCGAGGTGGATGATAATAGAGCTGGGACCGTACGCTTGAGAAGCGCAGCAGTGAATGTCGGGCCGGATGTGAAAAGGTGTCTGTTTGATAAATATGAATCTGTGATACTGACAAGTGCAACTTTAAGCACCGGCACGGCGGGAGAAAAAGGTGGCTTTGATTTCTTTGTCAGCCGAATCGGCTTAGATGATTTTGATGCGGCCGGCCAACGGCCGGTTCGATCCAAAGCGGACTATGTCCGCCTCGGCTCGCCCTTCGATTACGAGAAGCAGGTTACCATTTATATCGAGAAAGACCTGCCGAATCCGAATGAATCAGCTTTTCCCGGAGCCGCTGCTGAGGTGTTGAAAAAATATATACTCAAAACTGCCGGCAGAGCATTTGTGCTTTGTACCAGCTACGCAATGCTCGAAGAAATAGCCGGCAAACTTTCTGACTGGCTGGCTGAAAATGATATTGGGTTACTCCAGCAAGGATCAAATGTTGACAGGACTACCCTATTGAACTGCTTTAAGGCCGAGGGCAACAGCGTGCTGTTTGGCACTGACAGTTTCTGGCAGGGAGTTGACGTGCCGGGCGAGACTCTTTCCAATGTAATTATTGTTCGGCTGCCGTTTGCGGTTCCTGACCGGCCGTTGCTTGCCGGCAGACTTGAGCAGATAAGAGAGCTGGGAGGCAATCCTTTTTATGACTACCAGCTGCCATCGGCGATTATCAAGTTCAAGCAGGGTTTTGGACGGCTGATTCGCAGCAAGATCGATACCGGCATCGTGGTTATTTTGGACAGCAGGATAGTCAGAAAATCTTATGGCGCGAAGTTTTTAGCTGCGATACCCAGATGTAAAACTAAAATTATTGCTGCAGAAAGATAAGCTTCTATAACTGTTTTTTTACCGCCTGGGCGTGGATTAGTTCGAATATGGCTTTTATGAATTCACCCTCCAGGCCGGTCTGCTGTGCTTTGGCTATGTGGTCCTCAAGAAGAGTCTCCCATCGGTTGAGCTGCAAAACAGAGATGTGGTGTTGTTGCTTCAGTTTGCCGATTTCCTCGACCCACTTCATTCTCTCTGCGAGGTCCTGTATGATTCTCGAATCCACCTGGGTGATCGCCGCACGAAGGCGCGCTATTCTTCTTTTTAGCTGTTTATCCGCAAATACCTTGTCTCGGGCCCTGAGTCTTTCGAGCAGCTCAATTAATACCTGAGGTGTAATCTGCTGTTTTGAATCACTTAGTGCCTCGTCCGGATTAATGTGGGTCTCTATCATGAGCCCCTTGATTCCGAAATCCAGGGCCATTTGAGAGATCGGTTCTATTAAATCTCGATTGCCGGCTATGTGGCTTGGGTCGCAGATCAAGGGCAAGTTTGGGAGCAGCCTTTTGAGCTCAATCGGTATCTGCCAGTTGGGACGGTTGCGATAATCCATTTCGATGTAGGTTGAAAAACCTCTATGTATCGCAGCGAGTTTTCGTATGCCGGCGTGATAGAGTCTCTCGATCGCTCCCAGCCAGAGGCCCAGCTCGGCATTGATTGGATTCTTTACTAAGATGGGTATATCAACTCCTTTCAGGGCATTGGCTATTTCCTGCACGACGAAGGGATTTACGGTCGTTCTTGCCCCGACCCAGAGGATGTCAACGTTATTCTCAAGGCAAAGCTCAATGTGCTTTGCGTTTGCCACTTCAGTTGTAGTCAGTAGTGACGTTTCGGCCTTAACGTTTTTGAGCCACGCCAGACCAATTTTACCAACACCCTCGAAGCTGTCCGGGCGTGTGCGAGGCTTCCAGAGTCCGGCTCGAAAGACCTTCACATTGGGAGACTTTGCCAGCTCTCTGGCAGTTAAGATTACCTGCCGCTCAGACTCGGCGCTGCAAGGGCCGGCAATAATCCAGGGAATTCTATCGAATCTCAACCAGGTTGAGATGTCCAACAGATTCTTGTTCAGATCTTTTAGCTTGTCAGGCATTGACTATCCGATTGAACAAAACGCCTTGTGCAGGAAAATCCCGTTCAGCTTATCCTGATCCGGACCTCATCCTGTCGTTGCCTTACCCGTTGAGGGTCCAGCCGGGGCGGTACTGGCGGCGCAGAAGATCGTTGCCCTCGGCACTGTTGGTGACACGACCGCTGGCGCCGTCGTAATCGAGCTTCTTGCCAACACGGTAGGCAACAAGACCCAGCAGCATCATCTCGACCGCCGTGCCGCCGTAGTCGAAATCGCAGGAGGTCTTCAGGTCGCCCTTGCACGCATCGACCCATTCCCTCTGGAAGTGACCCAGCGGCGGAATCACCTCATCCTTTGTCCGCCGCTTGTGATACGTCAGGTCGGCGTCGTCGCCGAACGGCAGCAAAATCCGCGAATCGAAATCACAGATAACATAACCCTTGGTGCCCTTGAACATAGCACCGTGTCCGATCCTGTTAAGATCGATGTATTTCTTCGGCGATCTCGGCATCATGCCGCCCTGGTACCAGTGGACGCGAATAGGCCCGCGCCAATCGTTCGCGGGGATATCGGAAGAGATGTGCAATTCGACGGGTGAGACTTCAGGATTGAACTTCTCGCCCTGGCCTTCTGCCGTCGTCGGAAGACCCGCGTCAATCGCATTCCACACCAGGTCGATGGTATGACTGCCCATATCGCCGACCTGGCCGGTGCCGAAATCCCAGTACATATTCCACGAGAGGCAATTCATACCGGGCCCGCCTTTGAAATACTCGGGGTTGTACGGGTGGAAGGGTACCGGCCCAATCCACAGGTCGTAGTGGAGGGTTTTTGGCGGCGTGCCTTTGGCCGGCGGATAGCCGGGCCTGCGAAGCTGGCGATTGCCCCAGGCATAGGCATCTGTTAATTCGCCAATCGCTCCGTCTTTGATTAGCTCGCGCACACGCTCGAAGTTTGGTTTGGCGTGACGCTGCGTGCCGACCTGCGTTGCCAGCTTATGTTTGTTCTTGAGGTAGTTTGCCCGGACGATGCGTGCTTCTTCAACGGTGTTGCCCAGGGGCTTTTCGCAGAAGCAGTGCAGACCGCGATTCAACGCCCAGTTGGCGATGAAAGCGTGGGTGTGGTCCGTGGTGCAGCAAATCACGGCATCGAGGTCCTTTTGTTCGAGACATTTACGCCAATCGACGTATGTTTTGGCCTTCGGGAACCTCTTGGCGGCGTGGGCGATGTGGTTCTCATCTACGTCGCACAGGGCCACAACGTTCTCGCTCGAGATCGCTCCGAAATGCGCATCTGCCCGGCCCCATGTACCGATCATGGCGATATTGAGCTTGTTGCTCGGTGAGTTGGCGCCGGAGAGTGTACCGCTGGGCAGAATGAGCAATCCGATCCCTGTGGCCGCGGTGGATTTCAGGAACTGGCGCCGTTGAACGATGTTGGTCTTCATCATTTTTTCTCCTTATGTTATGGTTTTGGAAGGCTTCTGCAATTTTACATAACACATATAGTTTTAGTTGTTTGCTGTCAAGCCGAAAGCATTAATTTTACGCATTGGGACAACGGGATGCAAGAGAAAAAGTGAGACTATTCAACTGAGTTAAACTGAGTCCATTTCTGAAATTTCTTGGACCAGCCCTGCCGGCATACAAGGACCGGTGCACGCGCACTCCGCAGGACACCTGTCGGTGGAAACATGTCATTTTGGGTCACAATAATATGCCAGACTGACACCAAAATGACTCTTTGTAGTGATATTTACCAAATCGCTCCTCGAAAGAGTTGACAGGCAGTGTGGAAAGTTGTTATATTTCAAGAAATTACGGATTTTCGCGCCCGTAGCTCAATTGGATAGAGTCGCGGACTTCGAATCCGAAGGTTGCAGGTTCGAGTCCTGCCGGGCGCGTTCGGTTTAGAGTCGATGTCACCAGGTGTGAACTTTAGCCAAAATTTGGAGATATAGAATTGATAAAAAAGATGCCGACAACCCGATATATGTGTTGGGAAAACATAAACAATGTATTGGGAGGTCGGCATGGACGCTATATCTCTTGTATCGGCATGGAACAATATTGTTCTTCAACTTTCGTATATATTCACCGAACCCACAGCCAGGACCTGGCAGCAGATCGTGTTGGGCTGGATCCTCAAACGTGGTCCTGCTACAGTAACGGGAATATTTCGTACGTTGAGCAATTTGGCCGAGAAACATTGGACGGTCTATCAAAAATTTTTCTACCGGGCAGCATGGTCGTTGGAAGAATTGAGCATAGCGGTGCTGGTTCATGTAATTTATCCGATGATTATAGAATCGGGTGTACTGGACGAATTCACAGGCAAACCAGTGGCGGATATGGCTATCGACGATACCACCGTAGGCAGGTGTGGCAAACATGTCGCTCACGCTGGCTGGTTCAAGGATGCCTCGACCAGCGCTTCTTCGCACAAGGGAACGGTCATTCACTGGGCTCACAACTGGATTGTGGGAGCAATTACAGTAAGGTTGCCGCGGTGGTCGATGATTCGATGGGTTCTTCCTGCAGTTTTCACATTGTACCGAAAGCGGTCGGATTGCAAGAGCGAAGATATCTTTCGTTCTCGCCAGGAACTGGCGGGCGAAATGATTCAAACCGCCGCAGAAGCCCTTCCAGAGGTACAATTGCGGATTTCGGCCGACGGACAATACGCCAAGCGTCAAGTAGTTCAGGTGTTGCCGGAAGGAGTGAATCTTGTCAGTCGGATTCGCAGAGACGCGGCCATTTACCAGTTGCTTCCCAAACGAAGCCCCAAAGGCAAACGTGGGAGAAAGCCGAAGAAAGGAAAGCGTCTGCCTTGCCCGCGAAAGATAGCTGCTTATCGAAAGAAAGGCTGGAAAAAGATAACGGTTTACAAGCAGGGCTATCAGGTTCAACGTCTGGTTTTGGGGATAACCTGTCTGTGGTATCACGTCTGCCGGGGCGTTCCGATCAGAATGGTTATTGTTCGAGACCCATCGGGAAAAGAAAAGGACGACTTTTTCTTTTGCACCGATGCCACAGTGGCGGACGAAGAAATTGTGCAGCGGTATTACGACCGCTGGGGAGTTGAAGAATGTATATTGGAGGCAAAGCAGCATATGGGCTTTGAATCTACACAAGGCTGGTGCAGTAAGACTGTGAACCGTCAAGCCCCGTTGGCAATGGTGTTGCTGACGTTGGTGAAGGCTTGGTATGCTCGATGCGCTGTTGATGAGCCATCGTTGCTGCCGGAAACGATGCCGTGGTACGCGCATAAACGGCATCCATCCTTTGTGGATATGCTGTCCGCTTTGCGTAAAGTTTTGTGGCAACATCGAATTTCACCCAACTTGAGGTTTTCGCAACGAGTTCAAGAATTAATTGAAACCGTTTCCTATGGCCTTTTCGCCGCATAGGAAATGGCTAAACCGCACCGTTGTTGGAAGTAAGATAAAAGATCAAGGTGCAATATACACTTCTTTCGGCATGAGACATCACGATGTAATCTAAATCTGTCAAAAACGCATCGCTTTCCAGTTGGACGTACTTGATTTTCATTTGCCTGCCTTCTTATAGATAACCTGTGTCGGTCCTGATAATTCCTTGACGACCAGAACGTCCGGCGATAAATCGAGCAGTATGTCATCGTGGCTTGAGGCCAAAATAAATATCGTTCCGGTACGCTTTGCGAACTTGTGGACATTGTATGAAATCACCGCAGCAGTAATGCGGTCTAATTCAGAGCAGAATTCGTCAGCGAAGATGAATTTCTTTCTCGCCGCCAGTGCCATAGCCAGGCGAAAACGGTACTTTTGACCTTCGCTGAGATTGCAGGGCTGATTGAGAATACAGAAACAATCGTTCAGCCCGGCGATGCTGAGCATTCTAAGGCTTCTCAGCAAGTCGCCGTCAATACAATCGATTAGCGTTTTGTCGCTCGGCAGTTTTATTCGGGTAAGATTCATCCTGTCCCGGGCGGGGATGGATTTTTCCAGTTCGCCCAATAGAACGCTTTTGCCGGCCCCCGATGGACCTGTGATAAAGACGATGTTACCATCATTTATTTCCAATTGACAGCTATGGTTGAGACGCCTTTTAGTGAGTCCGTCCACAGTTAGCCCGAACATCCTGCAGACTAAGGCAACCTTTTCGGTAATTTTTCCCTGCCAGTTGAAACTTTTAGAAACACCGTATGTTGGCATAACTCGTACCTCGTATTTTGTGTTGGATTATCCATAATCATTCAGGATGCTTTTTATTTTTATTATGGTTTCTCGAACGTGATAACAACTCCAGCGCCGTTTTATGGCGATTTCTCTCATTGACATACCTGTCAGGAAATAGTCCTTTGCGATAGTCATCTGTTCTCTGGTAAATTTGTCACGGTTCCGCAAGCAGATTATGTATTGGCTGTTTAAGAGTCGTTTTGTCAATCCGTTTATTCTTCGAGCAATACTTGTATCGCTAATGCCGGTCAGTCGGGCTATCTGTCGAAAGCTATTGCCGTTCTCCAGATACATTGTCATCAGGACCTTGTCTTTTCCATCGAGTAAATTCAGCCTGCCGTGCAGAAGGTCGATTTCGTCTCGATACCGATTTTTGTCTTCCAGCGTTTTCTGTGAGATATTTGTGTGAATCTTTTTCATCTTCTACTCTGCGAAGTCACTACGCAGCACGAGGTTGATCGTCGGCCATGCCTTGATACGAGCATTAAAGGGTTATATTAGGCCAACACGCCCCGCCCCCACCGTTTTGCCACCGCTGCTTTGTTTTTTAACTCGTTGATTGAACTCACCGAAGTCGAAGCAAAACGACTGGGGCTGCTGGGAGATTAATTCAACTCTGTTTATTTGATATATACCAAACACAAGGTGTATTTTATCTATTTACATAACTTTGTCAAGCCTTTTGTATTATTTTTTACAAAATTCTTAAAATTTTACGATTATACCCAACATTTTGAGGATTTTTTTCACCGAGGACGAGGAAACGTCAGAACTTCCTGAAAATAGTATATTTTCGTATTTCGGAGGAATTTCCTATTTAGGAAACTCATCATATCTAAGAAAACATCCAAATCTGCGTCAAAAAATGGGCTTATTCCCCTTTAATAAATTCTCCTAAAAACCACTTTTAAGGTGTCCAGCCAAATATTTCCCAGCCTTTTTGGCCTGCTTTACAGGATCATAGTTTTTGTTGTTTAACGATGGGCAAGCCTTCGCTATGTTTGAAAAAAGCTGGAACTTAAAAAATTTGTATTAGGGCTTGAATTACGATATTTCCCTGCGATGATAAGAGTCTTTGAGCAATTGTGTTGGGGTAATGTTACAAACAAAGGTGCAGAAATGAGCGGTATAGGTGATAAATTTCAGCAGGAAACAAAGTATGAGCCGAGCAGGATGCCAAGACATAGACTGGTCTGGGATTCTAAGCCAACTTTGTACAAGGAATATCCGGAATCGCAAAAGATTAAGCTTCCATCTTTTGAGTTAGCTGAGGGTATAAGCTTAGACCAGACACTGAAGCAGAGAAAGAGCATTCGTGATTTCCAGCAAAAACCGATAAGTAAAGAACAGCTTTCATATTTGCTCTGGGCATCAACGGGGATCCAGCGCATCGAAGATGGGTATGAATATCGTATAGCTCCATCGGCAGGAGCTCTTTATCCGATAGAAACATATTTGATTGTCAACGATGTAAGAGAACTGGAAGCGGGAGTTTATCATTACTCTATCAAGGCTCATCAGCTTGAGCAATTAAAGCAGGGCGAGTTTCGACAACAGATTGCCAGTGCAGCTTTAGGCCAAGGGATGCTTGCGATGGCCGCAGCGGTTTTTATATGGTCGGCTATCTTTGAGCGCTGCAAATGGAAGTATGGCCAGCGGGCGTATAGATATATTTACCTTGATGCCGGGCACATCGCTGAGAATTTAGCATTGGCGGCTGTCAATCTCAATCTCGGCAGTTGTGAGGTTGGGGCTTTATACGATGACCAGGTTAATGCGATTTTGGGTATTGACGGCACAGATGAAAGTGTGCTTTGTATGGCTGTGGTCGGAGCTCCGGCCTGATGGCAGAAACTTATGCTCAGGTAGTACCAAGTGTTATTGGTGGCTGCAAGCTCATAGTCTTTTTGATTAATCGAAAAGACTATGAGCTTTTTGTAGCGGAGTCGATATTAAGCATCGAGAGTTGATTTATGCGTGATATTGACTACATAATCGAAGTTTTGAAACGGTGGCTGACTGAACAGAATGTTTAATAACCAGCTTTCCGCCGAGAAAAACTTTGCAAGATATTGTCCTAAAAAAGTTTTGCATTGAGAAGCCGAGCAGTTATACTGGATTTTCGAAAGGACTCTCATTTTGTCCCGCACTATAGGGACAGTAAAATGGTACTCAAAGGAATTTTGTGAAAGACAGGGAGTAACGGACATTATGTCAGGAAGGAGTCCCGAGGTAGTTGTAGTTGGCGGTACCTATGTTGATATGGCGATAAGGTGCGGCCAAATCCCATCACCCGGACAGAGTGTTGTCGGGACTGCTCTTTCATACACAGCCACCGGTCCGGGACCAAATCAGGCTGTGGAAGCTGCGTTGTGCGGCTGTGAGGTGCATCTTATCAGCAAAGTCGGCGGCGACCCATTTGCTCAGATGGCTAAGGCAAGTCTGGCTGAGTTCAATGTCATTACCGACTTTATCTATACCGCTGAGGCCAAAAATACAGGCGTGGCTGTAACTATAGTTAATTCCGAAGGTGAAAACGCTGCCTGTTACTACAGCGGTGCTAACAGCGCCTTACAACCTCGGGATATCGACGCTGCTGAACAGATTATCTCTAAAGCTGACGTGTGTTTGATTCACGGCCGATTGCCACAGGAAGCAATTGTAACCACTGTTCGTTATGCGAAGGTTCACGGCACAAAGGTCATTCTTAATCCTGCAAGACCGATAGAGCAACAAGGCCAAGAAAGCAGCGACCTGCCTGTCGACTATTTCACGGTGGATATTCTGCTTTCTAATCTTTATGAAGCTGCGGAGATTGCCGACCACTCAGCAGCCAATGTTCGTACCGCCAAGCTGATCGGCTCTGATCTTGTGGCTCGTGGCGTTGGCTCTGCTGTGATAACAATGGGCAGGCGGGGCTGTATGGTTGTCGACCGAAGCGGCGCCGACCAGATCCCGGGTTATGAGGTAGAACTTGTTGACCAGACCGGCAGTGGAGATGCATTTGCAGGGGCTCTGGCTGCTTATTACGCTGTAAAAGACGATGTAAGAGGAGCGGTCAAATTCGCCTCGGCGGCAGGTGCCTTAGCCTGCACAAAGTTCGGCTCAACCGAGTCACTGCCCACAAAAGCCGAGATTATCGAGCTGTTACAGAAGGAAGATAGCGAGTGAAAACCACTCGATACTTGATTCTCGTGAAAGTAGCGCTTCGTTAAGTGATGAGTGGCAAGTAATCGATTAATCAATCACCAATTAACCTCATGCGAGCCTTGAAATTACCTTCATTGTGTTCTTTGCCCTTGAGTTATTAATCTCTTTCATCTCCACCCAGAAGTTCTGGTTTAACGACATTGTCACAAAAAACTTTCTTCGAAAGCTGCGCACGTATCCAGGTTAGGCTCATATCTAACGGACACGTAGTGAAACAGCACGATTTTCAATCAGATCCGCTGATACTTACTTGAAAAGTAAGCAAGGCTAAGCGTGGTGGAAGGTGGTCTCATGAGTTAAAATAGGTAAAAATATCCGCAAGTTTTCAATCAAAACCGCTGATAGCTGAGAGCAAAAATCAAAATTTTTGTAATTTTTTTTACTCATTTCCACATAAGCACATACGGAAAAAGTTCCATTAAAAAATCCTACGATTTTCGTATCAAACGTGCAGATAGCTCTAATTATAGAAGCAGTGATCTGCAACTTGTAGCTGGTTGACAGTAATTGGTTTATTTAACCACTGAGAAAAAACGGAGTTCTAAGTATGGGATTTGACCTTGATATCTTTCAAGATGAGCAACTTGAGGCTGATTATATTGAGTGGCTCGTTGACGAACAGTCGATTGATGTTCGAGCACACTTTGAGAAGTTGTGGGAATATTACGCGAATCCCAAGATGGAAATACACGGCACCAGTGCCTGTGACAGAAAGGTGAATGAATCAGGACGGTGCTATGTTCAAGCGCAAGAATATGGACTTCCTGCGAGAATAACGGGGCTTGTACACAGTGGGCAGGTGGGTGTCTTCGGCGCGAAGTGTGCCCGCGACGTGCAACGAAAAGAAGTAGTAATTGAGAACGATATTGCCTGGCGAATAAACGCAGCCGTGGACTTTTTGTTCGGCAAACCGATTAGTTTTGTTTCGAAATCGCCGGATGGCCAAAAAAGTGCAGAAATTGAGGCGATATTAAAGGCACTGTTTGCGGCCAATAGCGCTATCGGATTTTTCCAGGATATGGCAGTGCTGGGAAGTGTTTATGGTTTTGTCGATTGTCTCGTCAGGCCTGGCGAAGAAATCATCGAACGCATTTCTTCCTCCTCCCAAACCCTCTCACCGGGTTCCCGCAAAGCGGGAGACCTCGAAGATGTGCTGCAATCGGCACAAACAATCGGCTTAGAATTGATTGAGGCACCGAGAGCACTGCCTATTCTGGATGAAAACGACTATAAAAAGATAAGATATTACGTGCAGCACTTCTACCAGAAGAAAAACGCACTGAGTAAGAAGAACTCATTTCTATCAAGAATATTCTCTGGTAGTAAACGAAGCAGTAATAGTCGGCAAATAGTTGCGGTGACGGAGATTAGTTCTGCTGTTGGCTGGCAGAGATATGAAGACAAGCAGCTCGTCGGGCAAGCCCAATTGCCGTGGGGTTTTCTGCCGGTGGTGCATATCCAAAACATTGCTCAGCCCTACTACTATGAGGGGCTAAGCGACGTCGAGCCATTGATACCGCTACAGGACGAGCTGAATACCAGACTGAGTGACAGGGCCAGCAGAATTACATTCCAGTCGTTTAAGATGTATCTGGGCAAAGGGATAGAGGGCTTTGAGGATAAGCCCATTTCGCCCGGCAGGATGTGGTACACCGACAATCCGGAGGCGACTATCGAAGAGTTCGGTGGAGATGCGGCGACGCCAAGCGAGGGTCTGCACATCGCTGAAATCAGAGAGGCACTGGACAAGAGCAGTGGGGTAACACCGGTGGTGGCCGGGGTTCTGAAGAATAAGCTCGGCAATCTTACAAGCGCAGTGGCCCTTAGACTAACGCTTATGGGGATGCTATCAAAGAACGAACGTAAGAGATTTACTTACAGCGAAGGGCTTAAAAGAATCTGCAGGATGGTTCTGGCGATACTCGATACGGCTAATATCTATAAGACTTCCGAGGTAGACAGAGAGGTTGATATCGTTTTTTCCAGCCCATTGCCTGAAAACGTGATGGAGAAACTAAAAGAAGCCCAGATTAAAAAAGAGCTGGGTGTTCCGACTGAGCAGGTGCTCAGAGAATTAGGCTATGAGGCCACGAGAGAAAGTTGACATTTTGAAGGGTGCATTCCCGCTTGTGAGGGAATGACAAATCTGGAGGTTTTATGAGTCCGATTGAGACACAAGAGGTTTTGTCAGAAGACATAACAGGAGCAAGTGACAATGATAATATGAAACTTGTTCCGGTGACTGAGTCAATCCGCTATCGAAAGAGGGCACAGAGTGCTGAGAAAAAGGTTGAATCTTTGATGGAGCAACTGGCGGAGGCAAAATCGCAAGTAACAACGATGTCTGAGCAATTGAGCAATATTCAGGCCGAGCAGAAACTGACTCGCAAATTAGCTGCTGCGGGGACTGTCGATTTGGAAACGGCGGTATTGCTTGCCAAAGCCAAAATGGAAGGCCAAACGGAAGCGGATTTGGACGGCGTAATTGGGCAGTTGAAAAAGGAAAAGCAATATCTGTTCGCCGGAGTAAGTGGAGCTGTAACAGCGAAAAAGACAGCAGGGGCTAAGGAACGAATGACAAACAATCAAACAGTTCTCGAAAGAGCAGCGAAGAAGGCGGCAACAACAGGTAACCGAACAGATTTGCAGGAGTATTTGAAACTGCGAAGGAATTTTATGTAATTCCGGTGAGTAGTTAAATAGTGAGTGGTGAGTAGTCAAGCAACCAATCACTAATTAACCAATTAACTAATTGAAGGAGAAGAACAAATGGCTTTTACAGGAAAAGCGACATATTCAGCGGGTACAACTCTGCCAGAACTGGCTGAGGATGTATCAGATTTGATAGGGATAATTTCGCCTTATGAGACGCCTTTGCTGGATGCTTTAGGTGATCCCATGAGAGAGGCAACGAGTACACATCATGAGTGGTTTGAAGATGAACTCTTGCCCAACAAGGATGCTATCAACGACAGCACCTATACCGACCCGAGTACCGACACCGACTTTGTAGTTGACAATGGCAGCAGGTTCCGCGTGGGAGACCAGATTCAGGTAGAAGGCAGCGAGGAATTAATGCTGGTGACGGGTATCAACAGCAATACGCTGACGTTGGTTCGTGGTTATGCAGGCACTACGGCGGAAGACCTTGCCGACAATCAGGTGATAAACATTCTCGGAAATGCTGCTCTTGAAGGGGCGGACAAGCCAGGAGCGAGATTTACCAATCGCAGCAGGTGTGGGAACTATACGCAGATATTTACTGCTACGATAGAAGTGAGCGGAACGGATATGGCCGCGAGCCAGCTGGGTTTGGCTGACGAGATGGATTATCAAAAGCAGGAACGGCTTCGGGAACTGATCCGCGACCTGGAAAATACGGTTGTCAACGGCGGTGAGCCAGCGAGCAATCCTGAAGGTAGTGGTTCGGTGAGAAGGTCAATGAAGGGCGTCATTCAGCACCTCTCAACTAATGTTTTCCATACCGGCGACAGTGGCTTTCCAACAGGCACCGGTCTTGACGAGGACAAGATTAATTACGTGCTCAGGCAGATTTGGGAGAGCAGCAACGGCAATGTGGACCTGATTGTAGTCGGTGGTTTTCAGAAGCGAAAGATAAATGCCTTTTCTGCCAACAGCCGAACCTACGGCGCCAACGATACCACCTTCACTGATATGATTAGCATTTACGAGAGTGATTTCGGCGTTTGCAGAATTGTTACCACGCGATGGATGCCACAGGATGCGGCACTGTTGCTGGATTCGTCCCGTATCAATGTGCTGCCGTTAGCGGGGCGAAACTTCTATTTCAAGCCGTTGGCAAGCGGCGGTGACTATGAGTGCGGCGAGTTGATTGGCGAATATACCGTGGAGCTCAGGAACGAAGCGGCACATGGTCTTATTCGCGATCTGAGTACCAGCTAAATTGTGGGGGTGTAGCAGACGCATCATAATGTGTGCGGGCGAAGGTGCCCAAAGGTTAAATATTCTTTGGGCACCTGCCCAGCCCTGTTAACCGGAAGGGAGCCAAAGGAAATGGTTAGTTTCTCAAACGATGCAGATATTTTGAAATACGAGCCGATACTGTTCGGAGAATTGCATCTGCCACAGCAGGTGTTGGCGACGGGGACAGGCGGGACGCTTAGCGGGACGACGTTTACCGCAGGTGGTGCCGACTTTGTAAGTGCGCAGGTCTCGGCGGGTGGCGTTATATATCTGCGTTCTGCGGATGGGACGCTGGACGGAGCGTATGAGATAGTTTCCGTAGATTCGGCGACACAGCTTAGTATTTCCGTAATCAGGTCGGATTCAGAAATGAATGCCGTGGCGCCGCCAGCGGCTACAGATGTATTCTATCGTATCAGCACGTTCGGGCCACAGGCGAATGAGGTCGGCTTTCAGTTGACTGAACACTTCGGTATCAGCCCGGGTAATCCTGCAAGTGAGATAGAGGTAGAGGATATTCTGGATACGGATGTTTTGAAGAGGACGTCGGTTTTTGCAGTCATCTCAACTGTGTATGCGATGTTAGCCAGTAAAGCCAAAGACGAGAATTTCTGGAAGAAAAGTCTGCACTATCAGAAGCTTTTTTCCAAGGCAAGGGAACGGTGCCGGCTTAGCATCGATGTCGGCTCTGACGGGGTGGCTGATGTTACCAAAGTTGGGGCATCCGGAAGGTTAGTGCGGGATTAGTTTGTGAAGAGAAAGACAGATGAGCGTTACTTTAGATGGACAAAATTTGTTTGACGAGCATCAGTTAGAGATTGAGCAGGACAGTCTTAACCGAGACTCGATAGAGAGAGCAGTGGCGGGACTGGATGGTGTGCTTAGTGTTGATATGGGTGGGCGTGCCAGGAAGATAAGACAAAGAGGTACACTGCGGGCACAAAGCCGGACGCAGATGAATGACAGAATCAATGTAATATCGGCATATATGGACGGCAATACACACACGCTGGTAAGCAATGAGGGTGAAAAAATTGATAACCTTCGTATGGATTCCTTCAAAGTAAACAGGAAGCGGGCAGGTGGCGGCGGTATAGTTGCTGATTATGAAATCGTTTATACACAGTTAGTTTGATAGCGGATAGCGTATAACGGATAGAAAAGGAAAAAGCAGTAATGGGACTTATCAGCAGTGGGATAGAAAAGGTCAGAGCGTTTGAATTGCCCGCTGGTATTTGGGCAGACGGCAAGTGTGTCGAGGTCCCACGAGTAGCCTTGGTGAAGTGGTCCTCCAAGGCCAACTTAAGCGATATGTTTTATCAGATTTATGTCAACGGCCAATATGCAGGGGTAACGGTTGACAGTCAGCAAAGACAAATGATTGTTCCGATACCTACCTCTT
>JAIVYN010000010.1:0-30557 GCA_048635425.1 Candidatus Aegiribacteria sp. | reverse complement strand
CCACCTCCCTGCCTTTTTGGGTCCCAGAACCAGGGCTCGTGCGGTCCGCCGTGCTCTTCTGCGCTGCGGGCCAGATGCACAGAACCCATGCTCTGTTCCACTGCTGCAAGCTGACGCTGAGCCTCAACTACTGAGGGCATGTGAATCTGGTTTTCAAAGTAAGCGGTAGGCACACCGAGTGCCTTGGCCATCCTTGCCATTACGTCAGCTTCCTGGAGGTTCCGGGCCAGAGGTTTCTCGCAAATGATCCCCTTAATTTTGGTGCCGTTTTCGATTGCCTTTGCTATGTTGCGCATGATTTCGAGTCGGGCAAAATTGGGTGCAAAGATACAGACTACATCAACAGCAGCACAGAGTTTGGCGATGTTCTTGAAAACTTTGGTATTGCCCAGGCCATCAGCCTGTGCACGTTTGGCAAGGGCTTCTGCACCCTCGGGTGCGCAAACGCCGGTTAATTCGACACCCCTGACCGAACACAAAGCCCTTTCGTGGAATCCTGCCACGAAACCAGCCCCAATCATTCCTATCTTTAACATTGTCTAATTCCTTTCAAATCAAAATGTTACAGGCTGTTTCCTTAGTTTTTCTGATATAAAAAGCTATTCTGGTATGACTAATATCTACCTTACTTTTGATTATAGCACAACCGAAAAACTGGTGAAAATGACAGGAAATGGGCATTTTTTGGTAGATAACTTGAGCTTATAGGACTGGGTCGGCATGGGTCAAATGGCGGGCTCCGATAAGACTGAGGACGGGGATTTGAAGTTGAGTTTCTGGGCTGATACGGAGCTTTAGGCCGGTCGAGATAGGTGAAATTGAAAATTTGCAGGGCGATTTTTCGATAGATGCATGCCAAATATGTGTCAAAATAGGGCATATAGCATGAATAGGCAAAGGGAGTTTTAAGCCAAATGCCCAAATGGGCTGAAAATCAGGGGTGGAAATGCAAAAATTCAGAAAAATTCCATAAACTGGCAAAAAATGCACGCTTTTTGAACACATTTATTGTGGGAGCCTGCGTAAATAGTCGAAAATATATGAGCCGGAAACTTTGCTGAGGGAGTGGGAAAATCGGCTTAGTGAGTCGGCGGTATGACAAGGAATTGGTAGAGATTTTGGATATTGTTAAGTGAGAATTATAGGTGGCGCAAGAACGCCTTGAGAAAACTAATAGGAGATAAACAATGCCCGCAACAAAAGTCGCAACGAAACATGCCGCAAAGAAACATATCGCAAAGAAACGCGTTACAGAAAAGGGTATGGGGATGCCGGAGATAAAAGCGAAGGCTCGATCGATCGGGATAATCCCAGGGAAAATGAAGAAGCCGGAACTTATCCACACTATCCAGGTGACAGAAGGGTACGAGCCGTGTTTTGGGAGGTCAGATGGTCAGTGTGGTAACACCGACTGCTGCTTTATAAAAGATTGCCTTAAAGTCAGGCTGTAAATTCTGTTCGTTCGGTATTTAGCATTTCACAGCTTCCTATAAAAAAAGGTTATTGCGAATGTACGCTTTTTTCGTACGCTGGGAAAATTGTTCAAAGCGAAGGATTTGAGTTTCAACTTTTTGAACATATTTAGTTGACAACAGCGGATTTGTTCGGTATTTTTACTTTTGTTTCAAGGAGTATCCTTACTGTCCCTCGGAGGGTACCCCTAATAAAAGACGAGGGAGTCTATATTTCAGGCTCCTAAAAAGAGCCTAAGGAGAATATTGTGGATAAAGGTAAGGTAAAATGGTTTAATGAGCGGAAGGGTTTTGGTTTTATCGTTCCCGACGATGGTGGTAAGGATTTGTTTATCCACCACTCGAACATCACTGCGGAAGGATTCCGGTCTTTATATGACGGCCAGGAAGTGGAGTTTGAGGTTGCCGAGGGTAAGAAGGGCCCCGAAGCAACGAATGTGCGTCCCTGCTAATATGGATTGCGGTGTGTTTGGACGTGAAAACTACGGCCCCACTGAATGGTGGGGCCTTTTTTTATTGATTATTTGTTATTAAGGTTCAACTGCAAAAAAGTTGGTGGTCTGATAAGAAATAAATCCTGCAAATCTTTTGGATTTAACGCTTTAAGGCAACAGCATGAATAGGTATAATGCCACCGCCATCGGGGAGGATAGGGCAACGCGCCGAAGCGACCCGAGCGCCCTGATGGTGGCATACAGCCCCTGCTTTTGCAGGGATAAACTCCGGGCGGTATCTTCAACGGTGCCGCCCACTTATGACATTATGCTGGTGCCCAAAAAGCGATAAATCCTTTTATAATCATGTGTTAATCAACCAACTTTTTTGCATTTGAACCAAAAAGATAACTTTAGCTCACTTTGGTTTTGGCAACATAAATATTATTGAGCACGCCGTGACTTGTAATTTATCCGACAAGATAGAGCCCAAATTTTATATACGGTTTATTTCCGGGCTCGTTGTAAGATTTGACCAGAACTTCTTTATTGTTTCTTATCCGACGCTGGGTTTTTGCTTAAATATTGCCTTAGTAAAATCTGCCATTTTAGCCAAATGGTATCCATTCTTGTGTAATTGTCTCACACATTCCTTGGTTGGCCACGAGAAGTAGGATTTCTTAGACAAGTCCTGCTTATAGCTTGTTACTGTACCGGCTTCAATCTCGTTAACAACCTTGATTAGCGGTTCCGCGGCTCGCAGGCAGCAACGATAAAACAGAGCAAAGGCTGAGTCATTATTTGCCACCGCCACCTTTTCCTGAACGATAATATCGCCTGTATCAAGTCCTTCATCTATGTAGTGAATCGTTGCTGCAGAATAATCTTCATTGTTAGCAAGAGCCCACACGTAGGGACTCATACCACCATAGCGAGGTAATGGTGCGCAGTGTACATTTATGCATCGTTCGGGAACCATCTCAAGAATTTGCTTTTTCACAATCTGATTCATACTAACCGAGACTATCAAATCAGGTTTGACGAGCCTAATTTGCTCAACAACTTCTCTATTGTTAATATTCGAAGAAACCACACGTGGAATATTATTTCTTTGAGCCCACAAGTAAGATGAATAGTGATTTGAAATAAACGGTAGCAGTTTACAGATTATTCTCATCATTCTAAATACACCATAGACCATAAGCTTGAATACTGTATGGTGGAATCCGGTATTCGCAAGTGACCATCCGATAGAAGTAATTGTGCTTCTTTTACCAATAAGCGCTGATGAAAACACAATAAGCTTTATATTTTGCTTTTGGAGGTTGATAAAATCTTTTAAGACAGTAAATGAGAAAAAATTATCATTAGTAAGGATTACTATGTTCATTTCACTTCTTTTCCTCAGCCCCTTTGGGCCAACCTATAGACAATGCTTATCTTGCTATCGAAGAAATTACATCTAACGCTTTTGTCGCCAAATTATCTCTGTTAAATTCTTTGGTGGCGACCTGTCGGGCGTTTTGTCCCATTTGTTCTACCTGCGGCCTATGCGAATTCAGGTAAAACACCCTTTCAACAAACTCATCAAGATTGCATAGAGTGCAGCCGAAACCTGCTTCGTCGCCTTCGAGAATCTTTCTTTGCCAGCCGGAATAATTCAAAAGCACAGGCTTGCCTGCGCTTAAGGAGTCGAAAAATTTATTAGCGGAGTTGTGCTCGATAATAGGAAAATTGCCGATTATCACAAGCCCCATATCTGCCGCGGCGTAAAATTCGGGCAGCTCTCGTTTTGGTGTGGAGGATAAAATTTCCACGTTTGTTAAACCAAGTTTTTTAATCCTGCTTTCCAGAAATGGCTTTTGCTTTCCATCACCTATCAATACAAACATAATATCACTCTGTTCTTTAAGTCTTTCGGCAGCGTTGATAACGAAATCCAGGCCGTTGACCTTACCCATTGCGCCTGTGTGGAGGAGAACAAGTTTATCCCCCCAGCCCATTCTTTGTCGTACGGCTGAGCCGTCGATATCCGGCCTGAACATATCAATGTCACAACTGTTGGGTATTACCGTTATCGGTTTTTCCTCAGTCAATCCCCGATTGCGGCTGTCGGGGGTCAACACCTTTCTTATACCATCCGCCTGACCCGGCGACAGAGCAATTATTGAAGAGCAATTCCTGTAAATGGTTTTCTCAAGCCATAAAAGTATCTTGACAAGAATCCTGTTGGTTATGATGCCCAGCTCGATTGGTATTTCAGGCCACTGGTCGCGCACTTCAAAAACAAAAGGTATATGTTTGACCCACTTTATGACCATAGCGGTGATTCCAACTGTCAATGGTGTGCTTGATGCATATATAACGTCTACGCCTTTAGTCCTCAGGCCGGCATAAATGCTCAAAAGGCAAAAGGACAGAAATGATGTTATTCTACGCAGATATGATTGCTTGTTGCTGTATTTGGTCCCGACAACAACTACGTTTATACCCTCTATATTCTGTTTCTGGTAAAGTGCGCCGGACACTTGCAGACCGCCGATATCATAATGGCCGGCTATCAGGGTAACCTTGTGCCCTGCTTTTACCCATCGGCGGGCAAATTCATACGACCGTGTGCCGGTGCTGCCGGCCGGCGTGGCAAAATGTTGATGAATATAGAGAATGTGCATGTTGTATAAAAGGTGAGTGGTTAATTGGTGAGTGGTTAATTGGTTAATCGGTGAATTGAATACTCACGACTCACCACTCACTACTCACCAATTAGCTCCCTCAACTTTGCCGCGTTTTGGGAAATGCAAAAATCCTTTAGGACACGTTCGCGGCTGGCTTTTCCGAACTGTTCGATTTTATTCATATCTTCAAGAAGCACTTTTAAGATTTGCGCCAGCGCATCGGCGTCTTTCTCCGGAGTCAGGCGACCTGTCAGGCCGTCTTTAACCAGCTCCGGAATACCCGATATAGCGGTTGACACTACCGGCACCTCGCACGCCATTGCCTCCATCATCGCAACGGGAATGCCGTCCATATCCCCATCAGGCGTTTTAACACACGGCATAAGAAATAAACAGGCCCGGCTAAAAAGCTCCGTTAGCTGGTCATTTGGCCTGGCGCCGAGTAACTTGACGTTATCAGCTAAATGCAATTGGGCAATCAATTCCTCCAGAGCCCGGCGCTGCGGCCCATCTCCTGCAATCTCGAACAGGAATTTTACATTATTGTCCCGCAGTTTCGCGCAAGCCCTTATCGCAACGTCCAGACCCTTTTTCGGGCTGAGTCTGCACACACAAATTATTCTGCCGGCTTCCGGTTGACGAGAAACAGACCTGAATTTTTCCACGTCTATCCCGCAATGCACAACACGACACAAATCGGTGACAGATTTGCCGCAAGTGTTGCGAAGATATTCGACATTGAATTGAGAAACGGCAGCTATGAATTTACATTTTGCTAATCGCATTTGTAAGCTGCCCGGACTTCTTGTAAATATGTCAAAAGCGTGAACGGTACAGGACACAGGCAAATCAGTCAACATCCCAATCATCAAGCCCAAGCTAAGAGACCGGCTGGCAAAATGCACATGTATGTGTTCTGCTCCGAATCGCCTGCAATGACCGGCAAAGTAACAGGAAGTCGTTAACTCATAAACTGCTTTTGCAAATTCGAGCGGGCAATGGACCAGCAAAGTTACCAGCCAAAAGCAGACTCTTGCGAAACGAAGCGGGTGTGTAATGATTTCCCGTAAGGTTACACCTAATTGTATAAAAACATTAGGGCGAAAAACGGCACGCTTGTTCCATTTGGCCAGAACTTCGGACAGATTCTCAAGCGGGCCCGGCTTACAACTGACCAACGGCAAAACCTGCCATCCGGCTTGTTCGTGCGCTTCGAGCTCATTGACTACAAAGGTCATACTAACTTTCAAACTCGAAACAACGTATGCTATTTTCATTCTTAATTTATCTTTGTTTTTCTAATTTGTTTGCTGCTGATAGCTACTTCATAGCTGAGCATAGTCAATTCGGCGATGTGCTCCCAGCTATACTTGTTTTCGAGTTCAGGGCCATAGCAGGACTG
Organism: Candidatus Aegiribacteria sp.; assembly: GCA_048635425.1. Classification (GTDB taxonomy): domain Bacteria; phylum Planctomycetota; class Phycisphaerae; order Sedimentisphaerales; family Anaerobacaceae; genus NIOZ-UU13. The sequence continues at coordinate 24,574 of JAIVYN010000010.1, read as the reverse complement.
AAACTTATCGAGACTATCCAGCGCGTTTATAACAGCTTGGGCCAATGGTTCTACGGCACCGGATTCGACAACCAATCCAACCTTATCTGAGGAGACAAGCTCTCCCATTGCCCCGATATCGCTGACGACGACAGGTTTTTTATGAGCATAGGCACGAAGTAATACTCCGCTCTGTGCTTCAAATTTCAAATAGGGTAATACAACAAGGTCAGACGCCGCAAAGAAATAATCCACCTCTTCCTCAGGAATAAAATGGATAAAGGTTTGCACATATTCTGATAAATCGTATTTTCTAATCATATCGGAGTATGACTCGAAATTAAATCTGCCGAGAAGACCGCCGGCAATAACCAGCAGTACCCGGCGATTACGCGATTTGATAATTTCCAATGCTTTAAGAAGAATATCCAGACCTTTGTTTGGACGAATCGCCCCGAAGAAAAGTATTATCTGACAGTTCGACGGCAGGTTCAATTTTTTCCGTGCTGCAATCAGGTCCGGTGGATTTTGCAGGGGTATAATTCCATGGGGGATTACATCTATATGGTCGGTGCAAATGCCCCAGTGGTCAGCCATTTGTCTTTTGCCATCCTCATAGTGAACTATCAAACGTTGAGGGATTTGAAGGCTCCGTTTTATAAAAGAAGCCCTGCTGACAAAACGATCATAATGGGGCTTAACATCGTGGATGGTAAGCACTACAGGCAGATGCCGTCTTAGGGGCTTTAGAAAAAACTGGTCCAGCAGCGGAGTGCCAACGTCCTGAAAATGAACTACATCGAAATGCTCGCGAACAGCGAATCGGTTCCGCCGCAAGCTGTTAATCAGGCTTCGGTAAAATCGGTCCGCGGCCCAATGCAATTGTGACCACTGTTTTTTTTTATCCGTAAACTCAAATAGACGCCTTTCGACTCTGAACGGCCTTGGCAGATTCGCCCATAATGAGTTGGTTAGTACGGTTACTTCCGCACCGGCCCCGCACAAACCACTACATAAGGCGTCGGTGTACGCGTATAAGCCGCCTGTGCTTGCACCAGCTACCATTAATACGCGCATTTTTGATATTTCCTTTCCTGCTGCAATTAGCTATTGTTTTGTGGCAACTCAAATGATGAGTGTCATTGCGAGCGAAGCGAAGCAATCTCTATTGTGTGATGCCATGAGATTGCCACGGCCTTTTTCAAAGGCCTCGCAATGACAACTACGCAGATTATGTGTCACAGAGCACTACGCATAAGTGAGCTCAGGATACGCTTCGCTTTCCTCAGGAACCTCTTGTTCCTGATAGAAGCTTAGATAGATATCCTGCCAGTTGGCCATTATAGCTGCGAAGCATATCAACAGCGGTGCGGCACGGGGATTTGAAAATATAGGATGGAAGAATCCATCCGCCGCCAATGCTATCATCAATAAGAAGCTCGTTGCTCCGTAATATCGCATATATGGGACATCGCTTCTGGATAAAGCGAAACTCCGCACAAGAATAGCAAATATCAAGATGAGCACCGTTACCAATCCGAGCAAACCACATCTATCTAGCCATCCTAAATACTCTGAGTGGTAGAAACCTACCAGAGGGTCTTTCCCTGCTGGTGCCGGATGCAGCGCTCCGATACCCCTGCCGGTCAATATAAAATAAGGTTCCTGCTTGTAGCTTGAAAGGATTATTTCATGTTCCAAAGCCCTCCAGGTGCCTTTCTGAAAGGGACTCGGTATTTCGACCTGGCCTGTTCTTGTCGTGCCGGCTCGAAATCTTTCCAGGAAATCGAAACCTATTACAGAGGCGGCCCCCACCACGAGCAGGCCGACAATCCCGTATGCAAGCAAAGTTCTGGCCCTGCCCTTGACGAACAAAAGAGAAGCTATTGCGAGCACACCCATTGCCCCATACATAGACCTTGTTTCGCTGAGCACTATGCCGCCTATACCGACCAGCAGCACAAACACAGATACGGGGAGGAAGCCGACTTTGCTTACTAATCTGCCTATGGCAATACTTACCAGCGAAAGATAGAGCAAAGGAACAAGAGTATAAGTACCTCTCTCACCTCCTAATTGTGTAGCAGTATCAATTTCGGCGGCCCGCGGTGTGAATGCGCCGAATCTGATTAAAATATGTACGGCAAACATCGCCAGGAGCAAAACGACCGAGAATTTCAAAAATCCATTCACGCGAGAATAGTTTGTGAAGTACCTAAGCCCAAATATCATAGCTGCTACAAAGTGCGCCACCCTCGAATATGTAAAGGCGGTTTGAGTATACATCAGCAGGCCTTGTATCAACGCAAGTGCGGTTACTAATGTTAGGACAATGAAGCATTTTCCAATAACGCCGGCAGGATATTGCCGCTCCCGCGGCACGAAAAGCGCCGCCGCTAATGTCAACCACGCCAGGACATCCGCCGGTGACCAGGTGCGGGGCATACCAAGGTTACCCGCACTATATATGAAGCCGGCAAGTATGCTGTGGAACGTAACGGATATCAGGAATATGTAAAACACCCACTTCGGCTTCAAGACCACCAGCGGCAGACATATTACTATTGCAATCAGACATAATACTGCAATAAACGTTGCCATCAGGTTCCTCTAAAAATAAGGCTTCTCAAAATAAACTTATGCGATTGCTTACTAATACTTTGTAACAGCTTCATTGATGGGTGTCATTGCGAGCGAAGCGAAGCAATCTCAAAGACAACGATGGCTTTTTCGGCTCGACTGCCGGGCTGCGGCGGGCTTCGCCCCGACGAGAGCTCGCCGAAGTCTGCCCGTCACGCAAGAGATTGCCACGGCCCTTCGGGCCTCCTAAGAAAATAAACGGTTTTCGTATTGCGAGGTTTGAGATTGCCACAGTCGCCTGCGGCTCCTTCGCAATGACATTGTTGGTCCATTTTCTTCTGCATACTTCCTGAGAATCAGGTCAGGTGCTCGCAATGACATTTCGCAAGGGTTTTATACAAAGCAATAATCTAAAGCTAAATATCGGAAATCAAAGGATGGGATTACAGTGCAAAAATCAGGAAAATTAAGTATTTTCATTAGATTTTTGATTTTTTTGTTCTAAGTTCAACACTTTTAACACCATTCTTTTTTTTCCACTCGGACCTGCTCAATCATCCTTGCAAAATCTTCCTTGACCTGCATGCAAGTTTTAGAGCCTATCTCTTGTTCCTTTTGATTGATGGAGTCCAGATTATTATTGATTTCGTCGAAGAGTTTTATCAATTTCTCTGTGCTGAGCTGCGGATCGGTAATGCAATATTTTTCGAGTCCGAACTGAGCCATAAAGTCTTCGGTTTTTTTGTGATATGCAATGGCGAGCAGCGGTGTTGAAGCCATTAACGAAAAGATTTGTGAGTGGGTCTTGTGCCCAACAAACATTTTGCACTGTGCGACGGCGTTGATATGGTCCGAGGTTCCGGGAAAGCCCTCTACAATTTCGCAATTTTCTTTTTGAACAACATTGTTTATCACAGCCTCAATGCAGGGGCGGTCTGTGCCTTGCAGCTCCATCGGGAAAAAACGCACCTTATATCCGGCCTCTATAGCATGGTCAATCAACGATGCAAAATAGCGTGCGTGATTTTCGTGTTCTTTGAGCTGGTTAGCACGTGTGTGTACGTAAACAGCAACTCCCATTACTTCTGGGCGGTCACTGGGCCTGGTTCGTGATTTCACAATGTCGCACAGGCCGAATACAGACTCGCGTGTCTTCGATACGTGCTCCAGGGAAATCCCCAAATTTTTTATTTGCTCTGCCGAGGCCTCGTCGCGAATAAATATTCGGCAGGCACCGGAAAGTATTTTTTGCACCATCAATCTGCTCTTTGGTGATTGAAAGCTGAATGGCCCGATAGATTGCGACCAGAGTACCAACGGCTTGTCGTAAAGCAAAGCTGCCGCCATATCGAATATTTGCGGTTTAACCGCATCGGGCACGAACATAGTCGTTACGTGATGGCCTCCGGTACTGAGGACCATATCAGCGTCCTTAACAGCTTCGGCGAATTGCTTATTGACAAGAAACCGAAGATACCACGGACGTTTGCCTGCAATCAAGGCGTTACGTACCAAGGGGAAGTGAATTCGTCGCTTAAGTATCACCTTTTGTATTCGGTGAATTACTTTGCCCCAAAAGCCTGCACCTTTTTTGCGGGAAGTGTCCCATCCCCACGGGATAACTCGCACAGCCCTCTCAGGAAAGTCCGGTTTGTCTTCCCAGTATTCCGGATTACTTGCGGATACCGTAACTTGGTCAACACCATTGCGGGCCAGCTCTCTGAGCACGAAAAACAGGACGGCCCTGTCCCCCTTGTTGGTAGAGCATTGATTAATGACAAGGACTTTCATCGTCTTCGATATTCCTTTTTGCCATCGAAATTTTTTCTCACTGCGAGGATTAAATCAGCCGTCTCTTTCTGCAATGAAATAACTGTGAAACTTGCCATTACAACAACGGTGGACAATGTAAGTGTCACCATCCAATGAACGTTCCCTCTCAAAAGAACGCTGTTCAGCACCCACAGTGCTATGATCGAAACGAGACTTGCCGCTAATGGCTGGTACAAGCTGTCTTTCAAATACTCGTAGGGACGTATCCCTAATTTTTGCAGACCGTAAAAGGGCAGCCAGAGTCCCGTTTTGACCCACACTACGACCACCAGCGCTATCGCCGGTGCCATCGGGACGGCAACGAAACCTCGTAAAAGTACCAGTTCCAGTAAAACAGCGATTAATGCAGCCGCAATTGACGCAATGGTCAGCCCTCGCAGATGTCCAATTCCGACCAATGCCGGCAGCCATATTTCATAAAGCCCGCCTGGAAGAACCGATATGATTAACACTCTCATCACCCAAACTGTTCCTTCCGGGACGGCACCTTTTAGCCAGAGAGCCAGAAATTTTTCCGTGAAGACAAACAGCAAAAGCAGCAGGGCACAGGACAGAACAGAGCTTATACGAGTACCCTTTTTGACTACCGCTTTTATTGCCTCGACTCGGCCTTTTGCCCAAAGATCGGAGACCGCCGGCAGGAAAACGACCTGCGTCGCCGCCAGAAATCCACGGACAAACCCAGGAATCCTGGAGGCGATATCGTACGCTGTAACGTTCGCCGCGGTACCAACGCGCCCGACCAATAGCGCCAGGGTGCTATACATAAAAATTGAGCTGCCTGAGCGTCCCATCGAGTGGGATGTATATCGCCACAGCTCTTGCAGCGTTTTTCTGTTAATAAGCCTTACATCAATGCTCAAGCCGGCAACCGACCTTCGTGCAACAAAAAACATCGACAGTGCAGACATTGCCGCCGTAATCCCGAACGCTAACTGGACGGCGATTATACTCTTCCAAACCACAAGCAGCCCTATTGTAAGAACTGCCCGGAGCAGATTAGCTGTAATTACAACAGCATTATAACTGGTGTAGTACTGACAGCCCTGTAATGTCCCGCTAAAACTCGCCTCCAGCATCTTAAAGGCCAACGTAATACCAACGAGTATGCATGCAATCCTGGCATCGCGTGCAAATTCAGCGGTGATTGCCGAGAATATATCTGAAATTACAAAGGACAGCAGTATCGCAGCTACGACAGTCAAAACCGCCAGCGCCGTCAGTATTATAAATGATGCCGATACAAACCGGTTCAGCTCTTTTGTGTCGCTGCGGTAAAAAGCCACAAAACGATTTATAGCTAATACAAATGCCCTCTCAAGAATTATAGGATAGCGCAGTCCCGTAGCCAGCAGGGCCCAGACGCCATAGCCGGCTGCATCAAGGTCACGCAATATAATTCGAATCAGCACCAGTCCAACTACCGCGGCCACCAACATGCTGGCCCAGTTCGACCCCGCATTAATTATTATCCGTTTTCGTAACGACATCTAATTTATTCCGCTTCAAACACAAAATACCAGCCGCTTGCCAGCCACCATGGTAAAAGATCTGCAAGCCATATATCTGCTTTGCCAAAGAGAGGACCCCGCCTCGTTTCAAAAATGGCTAATATGGAGTCCGATTTGCCGAAATCTTTAAGGCTGAAGGAAAATGCGGAAAGCATCTCAAGAAATCTTTTTTTTGTGTAAAATTGGCAATGGTCTTGCCCTGTCATGTAAGGTTTCTTCCCGAACATACTACGCAGGTAATTATTTCTCCGCAGATGATTAATTATCGATAACCTTCTTTTGATTTGCCATGGTCCATACCCGTTGGGAATAGTTACAATTAACCAGGAGCCCTTATTAACCCGGGCCCTGATTCTTCGTACAAACTCCCGGGGATTGACAGCATGTTCAAGAACCTCGCTGGCAATAACCAAATCATAACTCTTGCTGTCATCAAAGCTATGGCCATCCGCTTGCGTAACAGTAACATTGTTGAGCTTCTCTTTCTGAATACGCTCTGAGATGCCGGACACCACCGACGGGTCAATATCGAATGCCGTTACGTGAGAGCCCAGAGAAGCCAATGGAAATGTGATCCCTCCTGTACCGCATCCGAACTCTAAAATTTCAAGCTCTTCAATAGACTTGTTTTTGGACTGGGCATACTTACATATTGCGGAAAATATAAATTTTAGTCTCTTAATATATTGCGGACTCGTATAACTACTACTCTTTATGAAAGTTTCCAGTGCGGCCTTATTTTGCATTATTAACTTCCGACAGAATCTTAGTAAGCTCTCTCCGGGCATGATAAACAGCATCACAATCGCGGGAATTCCTTAACACATAATCAACCGTAGCTTTAAGAGATTTTTGCGCTTGTTTCGCTATCTCTGGATTCTCAGTACTAATCAGGTCTATGGCTTTTTGTACTTCGTAAAGATATTGATAATCCTCGACTCCCTCTCGCCATGCCTGCCAACGCCGTGAGGGAACGATATTCTCGCCAAGTCCCGGTACAGAGCTGCCTCGGCTGCCATAAACGACGCCGGAGAAGCCACGAGGCCTTAAAGTGTCATCCCACGGAACGGCGCCGGTCTCAAAATTAAATCCGTAGTAGTAAATCCAGAAGCCGGCCCCGGTTTGGCCTCGCTTAAAAGCACGCCACGGCAGAAGTCGATAATACGAATAAGGGTCTTTGGCTTTCATTGGCCTTAAACACTCGTACGTCCATACTTGCTTTCCAAAGCCCTTTATTTGCTCCAGCCATTGGGGATATCGCTCGCAGTGGCTGTCCTGAAGGCACCATATATCGACAAGTTCTCGAAATCGCGAAAATTCTTTAGGGCCTTTACCAAAGGAGTTGGCGTAGATTCTTACTTTCGGGTCTGTGGTTTTGATTAGTTTGGCCAGTTTATAAAAATCATCACACAGGCTCTCATCAAACGGATAAAGTACAAACTTATCGTAACTGAAGCCGGTATCTTTGAGATGTTTTATCAGGTTTTTCAACCATTGTGAAAAAACTACCTTCCAAGCTGGAGTCATCCATTTGACGTTCCCGAATCGGCCGTGGTCTTTCTTACTGCTATTGAAGTCTAAGCAAAGCAGATATGTCTTAGCGTAATTGTGATGGCGAAGAGCGTTATCTAACTTTGTGAAATTCTGTTTTCTGATGACATTGGGCCGGTCCGATGAAAATCGCAGAAAAGGAAGGTCCTGCGGGGGAACAGTATAAACGTTGATATGATGATTACGAAGGTCTTCAGCCATCTCGGCCGCGGAAGCAACTTTATAATACGCCCAGTTACACGTATTAAGGGCAAAGTTCTCAGGAAATTTATACTTTTGGACCTCTATGATAACTGGAATGGTTTCTATCGGCAGTTTTTCCCCCTTTGTGGTTATCGCCAAAACACCAACTCGGCCCTTATAGATGCCGGCCGTCAACGTCGGATTAAATATCGTCAACCATATTTGTGTAAGCCCGCCCGGCTGCAAAATAAATGAACGCTCCGCCTGTAAAACAAGGGCATCGGCTATCGAGCCGACCGTACTGCCTTTAACGTATATCGCTCTTCTCACTGTGAACGTTTTGTTACTGTCGATTTTCTCGCCGATAGAACTGAGCAATGGCGAGATAGAAACAGCCATTGTAATCTCCTCATCAGAGCAGTTTATAATGTTAAATGCAGCCGACTCGTATTCATTCTGCCACATTTGAACACTTATGTCCTTGGCACTTTCGCCAAGGAACATCTCTTTTTCAAATACAATCTCCATCGGATTTGCCGGCAGGCACACGAATGGCTTTTCATACACCGACTTGTATATTCCGGCCCGTGTTTTGCCTACCTCCTCCTTTATGGCAAGCAGTTTTGTAGGTGTATCTGCTTTTTGGGCCTGTCTTCCAAGTTCAGAAAACATTTTCTCACTGAATTGGCCGGATAGCTTCGACCGATTCTTTTTGGTACTTTCCAGTGCCGCGGCAGCGTTTTCACGCAACTGCAGGTAATCGTAAATTCTTTTTAGTAGCTCTTCAGAACTCGTGAATACTTCGAGGTCGTTCCGAAGTTTGATATTTCTGGCAGCCGAAAGCGAATCGCCGGATACCTCTACTTCGTCAAGGAATACATAACGCCATTTTGGCCTTATTATAAATTTGACGTATCGTCCCGGGGCATTTATATCCCGAACGCTCATCGTGCGGGAGACTCCGCGGTAGCCGCGTGCCCGGACGTTTTCCAAATCTTTACTACTCACCAGTCCGGCAAATCGAAACTTTCGATTGTCTTCACTCAACAACACAGCGGCAAATTCAGGAAACTCTACATCGGCGAAGCCTCCCCCAATGGTGTGGATACGGACTTCATAAATAGCGGAATTCTTCCCGAGGTCTATCACAATTTCCACAGCCGGCTCGGCTTTATGCCAGCCCACGGTGCTCTTTTTCGTCCATTGACTGCCGGATGTTCTGCCGTCGGTAAGTTGAACTACGTCGGACTTATCAGTGCACAAATGATAATTAGGTTTCGGCGAGAGTGTGTAACTTTTGCGTAGTGCCAGATTTTCCCTGGCACTAACCAGCTTGCAGTTACACACTAATAAAAATAATAAAAAGAATCGTTTTGACATTTTAAGGCTTAGTCTTATTGCTCTTTGCGCGCAATCAGCACCAATTGTATTTTTCCGATGTGAGTTGAAACCTGCGGTAAGCTTGTCCCCGCGAAAGCGGGGAACCGCAGGCTAAATATTTAGCCCCACGTTTTACGTGGGATTATCCAGCTATGCTGTCTTATGCATTCGATACCAGTCTATTGTAGTTTTAAGGCCTTTATCGAATGGGGTTTTGGCCTTGAAGCCGAAGTATTTATTGGCTTTTGAGACATCCAGCCGCCGCCTCGGCTGACCATCCGGCTTGGAGCTGTCCCAGCGGATTTCACCGGTAAAGCCCGTAAGCTCGACAATCTTTTCAGCAAGCTCTTTTATTGTAATTTCAAATCCGGCACCGATATTGACCGGCTCAGGGCCGTTGTAATGTTCCGTCGCCAAAAGAATTCCCTCAGCAGCATCGGCGACATAAATAAACTCACGCGAAGCACTCCCTGTCCCCCAGCAGTCAATATAATCCGCGCCACTATCAATGGCATCGACGCATTTCTTTATCAACGCTGGTATCACATGACTGCTGGCGGGGTCAAAGTTGTCGCCGGGCCCGTAAAGATTTACCGGCAGCAGAAATATCGAATTAAAACCATATTCAGCCCGGTAAGATTGCGATTGAACAAGCAGCATTTTCTTGGCCAGTCCGTATGGTGCATTAGTTTCCTCCGGATACCCGTTCCAAATATTTTCTTCCTTAAACGGCACCGGCGTAAATTTCGGATATGCACAAACCGTACCAATCGCAACAAACTTCTCAATGTTTCGTAGTCTGCCCTGCTCGATGAGCTGAACGCCCATCATTAAATTCTTATAAAAAAACTCGCCCGGATGTTCGCGATTGGCGCCAATGCCGCCCACGACCGCAGCTAAGTGAATAACAACATCCGGCTTCATATCGTCGTACATCCGACTTATGTCATTTATGCTGACCAGGTCATAGTCTTCTATCTTCGGCACAAGGATATTTTTACAGCCCCGTTTTTGCAGCCTTTCGGTAACGTAACCCCCTAAGAAACCGGCGCCGCCGGTAACGACAACTCGTCTGTTCTCAAAAAAACCGCTCATTGTTTTGCCTTCTGGTGGTTTTTAATAATTTCTTCGTGCTCTGCGATTTTCATATCGGCATCCGTCATTATCTTTGCAAGCTCTTTAAAGGGTACCTTTGGCTCCCACTTGAGAACCTTTTTTGCCTTGCTCGCATCGCCCTGGAGGTAGTCAACTTCGCTCGGTCTAAAATAGTGCTGGTCGATTTCTACGTACTTTTGCCAATCCAGTTCAAGATAGCTAAAGACCTCGTCCACAAATTCCCTGACCGAATGGCTTTCGCCCGTGGCCACAACATAATCGTCCGGCTTGTCCTGCTGGAGCATAAGCCAGTTTGCTTCGACATAATCGCCGGCGAAACCCCAGTCCCGTTTTGCCTCCAGATTGCCCAAAAAGAGTTTGTCCTGCAGGCCTAATTTAATTCTCGTCGCCGCTCGCGTAATTTTTCGAGTAACAAATGTCTCGCCTCGCCTCGGCGATTCGTGATTAAACAAAATCCCGTTACAGGCAAATAAACCGTAAGCTTCTCGATAATTCACCGTCTGCCAAAAGCTGTAAACCTTTGCACAACCATACGGACTTCGCGGATAAAACGGCGTCTTTTCTGTTTGCGGTGTTTCGACGACCTTGCCGTACATCTCGCTGCTGGAGGCCTGATAAAACTTGGCCGGCTTATCGCTGGAACGGATTGCCTCAAGGAGCCGAAGTGTTCCAAGAGCATCCACATCAGCCGTGTAGATAGGCATATCAAAACTTACCCGAACATGGCTTTGTGCGCCTAAGTTATAGACCTCGTCCGGCTGAATCTCGTTAATAATTGTTGAGAGGTTGCTGCCATCGGTCAAATCCCCATAAACCAACCTGAGTCGTGGATGTTCGTGCGGGTCTTTATACAAATGGTCAATTCTGCCTGTATGAAACGACGAGCTTCGCCGCATGATACCCCAGAGCTGGTAACCTTTTTCCAGCAGCAGCTCGGCAAGATATGAGCCGTCCTGCCCGGTAATACCGGTAATCAATGCTTTTTTCATAATGTTTGGTCCATTTTACGCTTTTCGTTATCAATAATCATCTGCAACGTTTCGGTCAGGCTGGTTTTCGGTTCCCAGCCGATCGTTTTTTTGATTCTCTCCAGGCTTGGCACCCGCCGCATCATGTCCTCAATTGGCCTTCCGTAAGCAACTTCATAGGGCACAAATTGCTTTTCGCTTTTACTGCCTGTCATTTTGATAATTCTATCAGCCAGGTCTTCAATGGCAATCTCTTCGCTTGAACCGATATTATATACTTTACCTGCTGCCTGCTTACACTTCATCAGGCTGATAACCGCCTCTACGAGGTCGGCCACATAACAAAAACATCGCGTTTGCTTGCCCGTCCCGTATATCAGGACCGGCTCATTCCTCAACGCCCTTTGAACGAACCGCGGCACAACCATGCCGTACTGACCTGTTTGTCTCGGCCCGATTGTATTAAAGAACCTGCCGATTACTACGCCCAATCCATACTGTTGATAAAAAGCCAGGCCCAAAAATTCGTCTATCGCCTTACTGCAGGCATATGACCACCGTGATAGACTGGTGCTGCCGAGCACAATATCGTCATCTTCACGAAATGGAACTGCCTCACTTTTGCCGTACACTTCGCTGCTTGAAGCGATCAGAATTTTTTTGCCGAATTTGTTGGCTATATCCAGCACTATCTCAGTGCCGCCGATATTTGTTTCTATCGTAAGTACCGGGTCTTCGACTATCAGCCTGACACCGACAGCCGCAGCCAGATGAAAGACCGCTTCGCTCTGCTCCACCAGGGGCCCTATCAGCTCAGCGTTACGGATGTCACCTTCAACGAACTCAAAGCCGGTATGCTCTTTGAAACTTTCGATATTTTCCAAACTACCGGTGCTGAGGTTGTCGATAACGAGCACCTTATCACCATCTTTGAGTAGGCGCTGCGCCAGATGAGAACCGATAAAACCTGCCCCGCCTGTAATCAATACTGTCATATCAAATCCACTTAAGAATTTTCTATTGTTATTTCTGCCTAATCTCCATTTTGCAGAACATTAAAACAATAATCAATAGTCTATTTGGTTAGACTCCGTCCCCGTCGGCTGCGCATACAAACAAATACGGCCTCACTATCATACCCAATTTTTCTGTGGAAACCTTTTTCTTACGGTCATAGCCGCACCAATTGTATTGATGCTCACCTCTGATTGGCGTGGATTGACCGGCAGTCTTCTTACACCATAAGTATCGGCAAATAAAGAACATAGCTTTAGGTTATCGGATTATCAGATTCTCAGGTTATCGGATTATCGGGTTACTATGTTATTAGAATATAAGGTTAACTTTGTCTTTTCCTGATATCCTGATACCTTGATTTCCTGATTTCCTCTCAGGCGTACCACCCTCTGTCATCTGTCCTCTGTTATCCGTCCTCTGCCTTTATGAAGAAGCGAATTAGTTTGAGCGCCGCCACCCAAAAAAGCACTAACAAAGCAAGCCAGAGACATAATAGCGGATAAAACAGCTTTTGCGAAGTCAACACATTCTTTGCCTTGAAGGGAAAGAAATTTACACAATAGGCGGTTTGTACCTCCTGCCTGGTCCGATTGAACTTCAGCAGCGTCGGGTCTTCATTCGTTACCTTCACTGAGCTAAAGCTGCGGTTACCAGTTATGTGTCCGATAATATTTTCAAATCGCTTCCGCAAATGAGACTGCGACCAGTCCCAAACGTAATTATCAGCAATCACGTGATGATTAGGATTTTGGATGAATTCAAGATTGAAATTGTATGCTACTGAGGCCAACTGTATAACGCAGCTTATTGATATCAGTGTTATGATTAAAATTTTTGCCGTATTTTTCAGCGGTTTGCCAAACAGAACCACCATCGGCAAAATTAAGAACGGCAGCAGCGGCACTTGATATCTGATTGACCAGGCATAATCGCCGGCCCAGGCTGTGAAAAAGCTGTGGAAGACAAGATTGCTTATAATCGCGGCTGTAATGGCCAGGGCCACTACCTTATGACGACGGTAAAAACCATAGATACAGAACGGAAATAGTAAAAGGACCGGATTGTAGAGGAATATGCTCTTTCCCGGACTAAACAGCATCGCTGCCACAGTTGGCCAAGGTGAGCTTTCAAACAGCCCGTGGCCGCCCAGCGAAGTGGTTGTGGATAGCCCATAACCGCTTTCAAAAATACTGCCAAACCGGACATAGTTATACCAACCCAGAAGCACAAGGAAACTACCGGTTCCACAAACACCCGCTGCCAGCCATTTGCTTACCCTTCTGACCCGCAATGTTTTTTCTGATGTGAACACTTCGCCGCCGAGGGCTGCCAGGTATATGGGCAGGACCGCGGACACTGATGACGGCCTGAACAAAAGACAAAGCCCCAGCACCACGCAGAATAGCCACACGTAAACAAAACGTTGTTGTTGATAATACTTAACCATTAACCATATTGCCAGGACCAACAGCAGGGTTATCTGTGTCTGCTCCTGTGTATTTACCGAATAATGAAAGTGCATCGTAGCAAAACCCAGTACGGCCGCAGCGATAAGCGATGTCCTCCGGTTGTAACCAAGTGAAAGCATCAGGTGATAAAAAAACCAGACCGCTGCTGCCCCCATTGCCGGAAAGAGAATTACTGAGGCCAGAAACTGCGCTAACAAATCAGATACTTCGGAACCGAGCGGTGTGACCTTCTCCAGAATTAACCCAAGCCCGGCGAAAGGCAGCAGACAAAGCGACTGCCCAAGGCCGGAAACTGCATAGCGATTCCCGTCCACACCGATTGCACAATTGCGACTCTGGAAGTCCTCTTCCAGCGAAAAAATTCCACTGCGAAGAATTTGCCTGGAAACCGACCAGCGTATCTCCGTGTCACCGGGCAGGTTGCCGGGACTTGCCAGACTGTATAAAAAAAATAATGTCGTAAACAGCAATATCCCGCCGGTCAGTTTATGTTTGGTTGTTCGAATCACCTTTTATTCAGAATAAACCATCTAAATAATTTGGTTAATAGGTAAGCATCCAGCATCTCTTTTTTAGTTATTATGTTCTACCTCTATTCGCTATTTCATGGGCCGCAGTACGAGCTGTATGTCTTGTCGGTTTCCCAGACGGTAACACAATGCAGAGCCGCCTGGTCGAATTTGCCCACGAGTTTATTCCATGCGAAAGCTGCAATATTTTCAACGGTGGGATTGGTCCTGCTGAACTGGCTAACGTCGGCATTCAAATTCTTATGGTCAACGAGTTTTATCAGCTCGTTGTCAACTACTTTTTCAAAATCGCTGATATGGAAACCATTTTTACGGGCCGACATTTTTATCGTGACCTCAACGATATAGTTGTGGCCGTGACCGGCGGGGTTAGCGCATTTTCCGAAAACCTCAAAATTCTGCTCTTCGGAGAAGTCGTTGTTCCAGAGCTTATGCATCGCTGCAAATTCGAATTTCTCACTAAAATAAACCATCTCCAAATCTTTCGAATCTATAACTATCTTCCTGAACGGATTCAGCTTCAGGCTCAATTTGCTTAACTGGGCCGGCCCAAACTTATCAGCCAATCTGCTCCAGGCTGATTTTAGAAGCTCAGTCACTGCAAAGAAACCAATGTGTTCGGCCCGGCGAAAATCTTTTTTTATTCGCTCGGCAAAAACCGGCACCACGAATTCGCGAACGTTCTTGTCAATATCAGCTACATTAACAACAAATCCCGTAGCCGGTTCGACCTCACCCACCACTTCGACAGATAATTCTAAGAATATTGACAGTCCTTCACCGGCCGGCTTAGAGACAAACGAATTGAACCCTTCATTTTCTTTTGACAGAAAAGGATTAATCGAAAACCGCACGTGCCTGGTGAGTTTATGCATAAACAAAATCTCTTATTTGTTGCCGTTATGCATCAGACTCAAGATTTCATTTCGGCTTCTCGGGTCTCTCTTAAATATCCCGCGAAGCGCCGATGTTACCATTACCGAGCCGGGCTTCTTTATGCCCCGAATGGTCATACAGCTGTGTGAAGCTTCCAGCACAACAGCGACACCCTGCGGCTTTAAGCTGTTCATTATAAAATCGGCTATCTGGTACGTGAGTCTTTCCTGCGTTTGCAGTCGCCGGGCAAAACAGTCCACAACGCGTGCTAATTTGCTGACACCAAGCACCGTTCCCGAAGGTAAATAAGCAACATTAGCTGAACCGATAAACGGCATTAGGTGATGCTCGCAGATACTGTAAAATGGTACGTCACGCAGCAGAACGATTTCGTCGTAGTTTTCACTAAAGATGCTAAGATGTTTTTTAGGGTCCTCGTGCATCCCGCCTAAAAGTTCAGCGTACATCCTTGCCACCCGTACCGGCGTTTTCTTTAAACCCTCGCGCTCGGTGTCTTCGCCAACCGCTAAGATTATTTCCTTAACCGCTTTTCTGATTCTCTCGGTATCGATGGTCTTGCTTTTTTTGGCCATTTCTTTGACTCATAAATATAAGTATTCTTCGACTGTCAACTAATTTACATCTTTAACTCTATTTGGTTTAGGTTATGTTTTCTTTGATGTTAAGTTCATAAGATAAGTGGTAAGCAGCCGCACGCCAAATCCGGTTGAGCCTTCCGCTGAAAATTCCGTCGGTTTGCTGAATATGTCCATACCGGCAATATCCAGATGTGCCCATTTTGCATCACCGACAAATTGCCTCAAAAAAGCTGCCGCCGTGCAGGCTCCGCCCCATTTACTGCCGATGTTCTTCAGGTCGGCTATCTTGCTCTTCATCTCTTTTGCGTACTCCTCGCTGCTCGGCATTGGCCAGACCTTTTCACCGCTGTCCTTTGAGGCCCTCTGCAATTGCTTTATCAGTTTTTCATCGTTGCCCATCAGACCGGCCATATATTTGCCGAGAGCAACCATACAGGAGCCCGTTAACGTTGCTATGTCAATGATAATGTCGCATTTTTGTTTGACGGCGTAGTCAAGACCATCGCACAGTATCATCCTGCCCTCGGCGTCGGTATTTTGCACCTCAACGGTTTTGCCGCTGAAGGTGGTAATAATGTCACCGGGTCGATAGCTCGTTCCGCTCGGCAAGTTTTCCGCCGATGGAATTATACCGTAAACATTGACCGCCAATTCCAGCTCCGCCACAGCCTTCATCGTTGCCAACACTGCAATACCGCCGCTTTTGTCTAATTTCATCTGGTCCATATTGGCAGCCGGCTTAATGCTTATCCCGCCTGAATCGAAGGTTATCGCTTTGCCCACCAGGCCAACCGTTGGCTGACGACTTGCGGCTCTGCCGGCGGGGCTGTATTTTAAAACAATAAATCTCGGCTTATTTTGCGAGCCTGAGCCGACTGCGAGCACCCCGCCCATACCCTTTGCCGCCAATTGTTTTTCGTCAAAAACCGTACAGCTCAAACTCTTCGCACTACCGGCTAACTCTTTTGCGGCGGCGGCCAGCTCGGCTGGATTTATTACGTTGGCCGGCCGATTTGCTAAGGTCCGGGCATAGCTTTGCGCCTTGCCGATAGCAGCCCCGCTCGAAAGACCTTTGTTTAATTTTTTCGTTTTTGCCGAATCGGAATCAATCACTTCAACTTTAAGCGAATCCGCCCGTCCGTTTTCGCTCTCAGTAACAAACTCATCATAGCGATAGCTGCCGAAATATGTCCCTTCCGCTACGGCCCTGCCCATTGCGGATAAATCGAATCGTCCGCCAAATGCTTTGTGCAGCGCCAGGCTGATAGTTTCTATTTTCATTTCCACCGACTTTTTTGCTGCGTTAGATGCCGCTTTGCGAATCGTATCCAGCGTTGCTTTTTTCTTTTCACCAAGGCCGACCAGCAGAACCCTTTCGGCTCCTATGCTCTCGTTGCCATAAACGATTGCGCTGGTTCCCTCCTTTGGTTTGAAATCGCCTAACTTAATCAGTCGCTCGATTGCACCGTCGAGCATACCGTTGAGCTGTGCATTTAATTTATCCAGCCCTTTAGTATTCGAAAACAGCCCCACCGCAAGCATATCTGTCCGGCATTTTGCCGGATCAACCGTCCGTGTTTTTAGTTCGACATCAATAATATTTTTCATTTTTCCTTCACCTTTGATTTGACATTAACCGTTATAGTCCTACTGTTATCTGCTGTATCTTCTTCTCCCGCAACTGGAACTACCTCTGCCTTAAGCGTATGTTCGCCCGTAGAAGCCTTGGTAGTATCCCAATTGAACTTTGCCTCAGCTGAAGAGGGGGGGGCGTTATAATATAACCATACTCGACCTTGGCCCTTATTAAACCTCCATCCTCCAATAGCCACCTCAGGGTAATTATCATTGTTTAAATCACCTAAGGCAACATGTTGAGGAGAATTCCTTGTATCCGTTGGCAAAGTAAAGGTCTTGTCGCAGGCTGTATTTATCGAGGCTTTTGTGTCACCATAGAAGAGGTAGGCTCTGCCTGTGTGCGACCCCCGATAGTAGTTATAGGCAGCAACAAGGATATCACCATAACGATCATTATTGACATAACCAGCATCAATCGTGGCTCCACCTAAAGCAGCTCTAGCACCTGGTTCACCATCAATGATTAAGTCAGCATTTAGATCCATGTCTTCTGCACCCCAAAAGACGTAGACACGGCCTTGATTCCGATTCCACCGGCGCGCTCCAATAATAACATCATCAAAACCATCATTATCAATATCAAATATACAGCTGGAAACGGCAAATTCATCATGACCATTCTCGCCGGTAAGGACCTTATCCGGAATCGAGTCCATGCTTGTTCCTTCACCACCATAATAAAGGTATGCACGACCTTGGCCGCTGCCTGCTTTCCAGAAACGTGTTGTAATTAGAAGATCACCGTAACCATCGCCATTTACATCGCCGATCATTTTGGGGTTATCTATAGTGCAGCCAAATATGTCACCTTCATTCTCGCCATTAAAAATTAGATCAGCAGTTGTATCCATAGGGTCTCCCCCATAATAGAGGTAAACCCTACCTGTCCGTTTATTCCATCCTAACGCATTCACAAACAAATCGTCATAGCCATCATTATTAACATCGCCTGCACATATTTTATTGCCAAATCTGTCATTTGTTCCTTCTCGTCCGTCAAGAATCAAATCAGCATTTTCATCCATATCTGGGCTACCATGATATATATAAACACGCCCTTGGGCGTTATTATACTTCCAGGCTCCCAGAATCACATCATCAAAACCATCACCATTCACATCGACTAGAGCAGCGCCCTCACCAAAATAGTTATCGATCGCCTCCCCAGTGAAGGTATTATCAGCTTTCTCATCTATGCCTTGACCACCATAATAGAGATATGCCCGGCCCTGGCATTGGTTATAACGAGAAGCTCCTGCTACAAGAAGGTCATCGTAGCCATCGCCGTTGACATCGCCGAACCGAAGATAATTGCCATACTGTGTATAAGGCTCATTTGGTCCAGGCTTAGTTGGTCCGGTTAAGGTTGAATCGAAAGTCTCGTCCATTCCTCCTCGACCGGCTGCAGATAACGTTACTGACTGGCTTCCTATTTTTAAACCGTTGGTGACGTCAGTCAATGTGACAATAAAAGATTCATCACAATTACCTTGATTTTTTACAGTAACTACAACGGGGACAGTATCTCCCTGAACACAACTTGAAGGTGCTGATATATTAGTAACTGCTACATCGTGACTTGGCTTTGGACTGCGATTAGGTGCGGCGTAGGCGTCAGCCGTAATAACAAAGGTTGATAGAATAACAACCAAAGTTATTAGACCTATCCGTTTCATTTTTTCCCCTTTTTGTCTGTCTTTGAGCTACTTGCTCTTATTTTTGGCCCGGTGCCGCAAATAGCTTTCGATAAAACCGTCGAGTTCTCCATCCAGCACCGCATCCACATTACCGGTCTGGAAGCTGGTTCGGTGGTCCTTGACCATTTGATAAGGCTGCAAGACATAGCTTCGTATCTGGCTTCCCCAGGCAATTTCACCCTTATTGCCGTACAGTTTTGCAATCTCATCATCCCGTTTTTGCTGCTCGAGCATATACAATCTGGCCTTGAGCACCTTCATCGCCTGAGCTCTGTTTTTGTGCTGGCTTCTTTCGTTCTGGCACTGCACTACGATACCGGTCGGCTCGTGTGTAAGCCGTACCGCCGAACTGGTCTTGTTCACATGCTGACCCCCAGCGCCGCTGGCGCGATAAAAATCAATTCTCAGTTC
Source organism: Candidatus Aegiribacteria sp. (assembly GCA_048635425.1). GTDB lineage: Bacteria > Planctomycetota > Phycisphaerae > Sedimentisphaerales > Anaerobacaceae > NIOZ-UU13. The sequence goes on along the minus strand of JAIVYN010000010.1, from coordinate 5,236 downwards.
ATCCTCATTTATTTCAACGTCGATATCGTCATCAAATTCCGGAACGCAGTCCACCGCGGCAAAGCTCGTGTGCCGCCTGCTCTGCGAATCGAATGGGCTGATTCTAACGAGCCGATGCACGCCGGTTTCGCACGAGAGCTTGCCGAACGCAAAAGGCCCGCTGACTCGCAGTGTTATCGACCGAATTCCCGCCTCTTCTCCCGGCGTGATATCGAGCTCCTGGAATTTGTATTTGTTTGCCTCAAAGTACCGCGTGTACATTCTAAGCAGCATATTCGCCCAATCGCAGCTCTCTGTTCCTCCCGCCCCGGCGTGAATACTAAAGAAGCAGTTCTTCATATCTTCGGGTCTGGATAGCAGCCCGGCTAATTCGATCTGTTCACACCTTTTGACAAGTGCATCCAGGTCCTCGGCCAACTGTACCAGCTCATCCTTATCCGATTCAGCCGACGCTAATTCGAACAGCTCCTGAAGGTCTTTAACCTCGCGCTGCATTTCTTCTACCGGCTCAATGACTGTTTTAAGTGCGCTCAATTGAGAGACCACGGACTGGGCGGTATCGGGATTGTCCCAGAATCCCGCCTTGGACATCCGGGATTCCAGCTTTTGCAGCTGGGATTTCTTGTTGGACAAGTCAAAGCCAGTCCCGGATTTTCGCAACCCGGGCCGATAGCTCTGATATCGCTGATTTTAATTCTGTTGTTTCCATAACACTATCACTGATTACTAACCTTTGACTACCTGCTCGTACGGGCGGTTCGCGAACCGCCACTACCCTGTCCTTATACCACATCGAAGTAAGATATGCAACCCCTTGTCAGAATTGGAAAGGAGTAGTCGTGAGGAAAATAGGATTTGACAGGTGGTAACGGAACGTGTTATATTGCGAAACAATAAACAGGTGCTTTGTTGCCCTGTGAAGCACCAGAGCCCGTAATGGGTTCAACGACTACAAAGAAGCCGATAGGATACGCAACCTCTGGAATCTTTGAATAAAGTGCTTACATTAACATCGAAGGAGACTAATTATGAAATATGCGGTTGTATTCGGGGCATTGGTTATTTTTATGGCTGGTTGCGGGATGAGCCAGACAGCTTCGGTCGAACACCAGGATGAGGCTCGGACTAAGAAGGTGCTGATAGTTACCGGCATCGACCATCCGGCTCACGAATGGAAAAAGACGGCTCCGGCGCTGGCTGATGTCCTCGGCGAAGACCCACGAATGAAGGTGGATGTGGTAGAATATCCGGAATTCTTAGGGACGGACGAAGTGCACGACTACGACGTGGTTGTGGTTCACTTTATGAGTTGGGAAAAGCCCACACCCGGCCGAGATGCCCACGCAAACCTCCAAAAATTCGTCAATGAAGGCAAGGGCCTATTTGTTCTGCATTTTGGCTGTGGCGCATTTCGGGACTGGCCGGAATATCGCAATCTCGCCGGGAAGGTCTGGGACCCGAATCTCAGGGCGCACGACCCCAGAGGACCTTTCCGCGTGGACATTGTCGATAAGGAACATCCCATTACGCGGGGGATGGCCTCTTTCCAGACCGAGGATGAGCTATACACCTGTCTTGCGGGCGAGAGGCCGATTGACCTGCTCGCAACCGCCCGTTCCAAGGTGGACGGCAAGGACTACCCGATGGCGTTTGTGTTCAAATACGGCAGAGGTCGGGTGTTTCATTGCGCTTTGGGCCACGATGTAAAAGCGATAGAGAATCCACCTGCTGCCGAGCTTTTACGGCGAGGTTGCGCCTGGACAGCAAGGTTAGCGCCGGTCTCAGCAGCCGCGAACAATGCTAACCGTAAAAGGCTCCTGCAAAATTGAGGTTAGGCATATATTATTTAAGAAAATCTGTTTTTTAATTTTCTTAAATAATTAGCTAACTTCTTATTAGACAATAATTTACTGTTTGGAAAGAAAAAATCAAAAAACAATTTTTTCTTTTCAAAGTATGCCTAACCTCAATTTTGCAGAACTCATTAACCATAATAAGGAGAAACTGTAATGAAAATCGGATTTAATATGTTGTTGTGGACCACACACGTTACCGAAGAGGATTTTCCCCTATTGGAAACAATCAAGAAAGTCGGCTATGACGGCGTCGAGATTCCTCTTTTCGAGGGCCGGCCCGAACACTTTGAAAAGGTCGGTAAAGCGATTAAGGACAATGGTCTTACCTGCTCATCTGTCACAGTCATCCCGGACGAGGAGCACAACCCCGTTAGTGCTGACGCCGGTAACCGTGAAGGAGCTGCTGAACACCTCAAGTGGGCGATTGACTGCTCGGCGGCGTTAAGCTCGGAAGTTTTGTGTGGGCCTTTCTATCAGCCGTTGGGTATCTTCACAGGCCAGGCCCCCACTGAAGAGGAAAAGCAGCGGGCAGCCGAGGTGCACCGCCAGGCAGCAGAGCTTGCCGCCAAAGCCAACCTTGCTCTGGCTGTGGAATACCTCAACCGCTTCGAATGCTATTTTCTTAACACAATGGCCGACACAGCGGATTACGTCCGGCTTGTTGACCATGCCAACTTCGGCATACTTTATGATACTTTCCACGCCAACATCGAAGAGAAGGACCCCGTCGGATGTATCGATCCCCACATAGATATGATTAAGCATGTACACATCAGCGAAAACGACCGCGGCACGCCGGGCAAAGGCCACATTGACTGGCCGGGCACATTCAAGGCGCTGCGCTCGGGTGGTTACGATAAATGGCTGGTAATAGAGGCGTTCGGGCGGGCGCTGCCGGACCTCGCTGCCGCCACACGTGTCTGGCGCGATTTCTTCCCTAATCGCGAGGAGGTTTATACCGAAGGTCTGAAGTTTGTTAAAGAACAATGGCAGGCCGCAGGCTAAGTTGGTTAATTGGTGAGTGGTTAATTGCCGGGCTGAATACTCACTACTCACCACTCACTACTTACTTTAATCGTGATGGGCTCCTATCCCGCACCGGCAGAACTTTGGTTAGTGCTGTTTTGATGCAGGAGAAGATTCCTGTAATGTTTTTGCAAAGGAGAAATTATTATGCGTACGATTTACTTACGACTCGTTTGGGTTATGTGGTTTAGTGTTCTTGGGCTTATTGCAAACGCCGCTGTCGCTGAAGAAGCCGGTTTTAAGCCAATCTTCGACGGCAAAACGCTCGACGGCTGGAAGTCGCCGGATATGACTTACTGGTCGGTCCGGGATGGTGCGATTACTGCTCGCTCGACGCAGCAGCATCCGGTGAAAACGAACCAATTCCTTGTATGGCAATTGGGCGAGCTGGATGACTTCGAGCTAAAGCTGAAATATCGCATCAGTGGAACACCGGCGGCCAACTCCGGCATTCAGATTCGCAGCCGGGTCGAAGAGGATGGCCACGCCGTCGGCTACCAGGCGGACATCGATATGACTGGTCGATATGCCGGCGCGCTTTACGACGAGCACGGCCGGGGGATGCTTGCCGAGCGTGGGCAAAAAACCATCATCGGCTCGGACGGCAGCAAAACAAGCACATCGATCGCAGATTCCGACAGTCTGTTTGCCGGTATTAAAAAGGACGGCTGGAACGAATATCATATAATTGCCCGAAGCAAACATATCATTCTTAAGCTCAACGGCAAAGTTACTGCCGAGGTAATTGATAACGACCGCAAACAGCGAGAGCTTTCGGGTGTGCTGGCGCTGCAGTTACACTCGGGACCGCCGATGATGGTACAGTTCAAGGAAATTCAGCTTAAACGGTTAAAAATGCAGAAAAGGAAAAAGATAGTTTTGGTAGCCGGCCCGCGCAGCCACGGTTACGGCTCCCACGAGCACAACGCCGGCTGCTTACTGCTGGCAAAATCGCTGAACGAGAGTATGCCCGGCGTTTATGCCACGGCATACCTTAACGGCTGGCCCAAGGACCCGACCGCCTTCGATAATACCGATGCGATTGCGATTTACTGTGACGGTGGCGGAGGGCATGTGGTTATGCGGCATCTTGAGCAGGTGGATGAGTTAGTTAGAAAGGGCGTGGGTATAGCAACTATCCACTATGCGGTCGAGGTGCCCAAGGGCAAACCCGGTGATTATATGCTTAACTGGACCGGCGGATACTTCGAGACCTTCTGGTCGGTAAACCCGCACTGGAAAGCTGAATTCAAGAAACTGCCCTCACACCCAATCACTCGCGGCGTCAAGCCTTTCTGGATGGATGACGAGTGGTATTACCACATGCGCTTCGTTGAGAATATGAAAAACGTAACGCCAATACTCACTGCCATCCCGCCTGACAGAACGCGTAGGGGAAGGGACAATGCTCATGGCGGCAATCCGCACGTTCGCGCAAGGATGGGTATGCCCGAGCACGTCGCTTGGGCATACGAAAGGCCGGACGGCGGACGAGGCTTCGGCTTTACCGGCGGACACTGGCACTGGAGCTGGGCGTCTAATGACTTTCGCAAACTTGTGCTCAATGCCCTGGTGTGGATTGCCGGGGCCGAGGTGCCACCTGACGGCGTACCGTCGAAGACCCCGTCCATTGACGAGCTTGAAGCCAACCAGGACTATCCGAAGTCAAAGAGCTGGAATCGAGAAAAAATCCGGAAGATGATTGAGCAATGGAATCGGTCGTAGCAGGAAGACCCATTTTGCAACGTCCCGGACTTTCAAATCATCCCATTGTCGCAAACCGGCTGGAACCGGCTCGGCTGCCTCCAGTCTAAGGCAAAATCCAAGACGCTCTGGCAGCAGCTTAGATTCCTCATTGTGTGTCTTTGGGTTTTACTTTTATCGTAAACTCACCAACTTTAACTGTACCAACGTTTCCTCCAGACTTCCATATTTCAACATTCCGGGCCTCGAGATAAAGTTTCAATTCTTCCCAGCCACCGGTGCTGCCCTGGATTGTATTAACACCATTCTCCCAGTGAAGATTCATTTCTTTCAGCATATCCACATCGCCGCCGCTCTTGTTTATCGAGGCACTTAATATTGCCGGATAGTTGGCTCTTACCTTGATTGTTACGCAGCCTTCGTAGCACGGGAAGTTGCGTCCGGATGGACATTCTGCCTGTTCTAACTTGATCTGAATCTTGCCGGCGTCCTTCAACTGTATGTAATGACCCACTTTCATAAACACAGGAAACGTGCCGATTTCAACCGGGTCGTACTTTACATCCTTGGCCTTCTTCTCTGGTCCTGTGCTTGCATAGACAACCCCAATCACAGCCAGACCTATCAAAATTACCCTGTAAGCATTTTTC
>JAIVYN010000009.1:0-31795 GCA_048635425.1 Candidatus Aegiribacteria sp. | reverse complement strand
GCCAAGCCCCAGCCATTCTGCCAAGCGGGACCAGCGGGTGGGATATTGTTTGTAGGCTTTGCCCAGATTGGTAACTTGAATGCGGCCTGTCATAGCTCATCCACCATTTCACCAGCGCGCTTACGGAAGAGGAGCATTCCCAAGATACAGAGTATCACAGCAATCAGGCTAATTGGAATCAGCGTCTCCCACTGCGGCCATTGACCGTTTACCATTATCATTTGGTATGCATTGACGAGAGTCGCCATGGGATTCCATGCCATGAAGGGGCGAATTTTTTCAGGTAAAATTGTGAGCGGGTACACAATGGGTGTGAACCAGAACCAGAATTGCAGTACGATGTTGAAGAACTGCCCCACATCGCGAAAGAAGACGTTGAGCACACCAAGGATGATGCCTAAACCGACGGAAAAGACGATTTGCACGGCCAGAACGGGGAAAACAGCTAAGAACACCCAGCCAGGGAAGTTGCCACTCAAAAAGAGAAAAAGAGTAAACAAACTAAAGATAATCGAAAAGTTAAGCCCGGCGCTGAGAATGACAATTGCAGGCAGACAGATACGGGGAAAGCTGAGTTTTTTAATGAGGTTAGCGTTTTCAAGAAAGATATTTTGACAACGACCGGTAATTTCGGCAAACAAACCCCACGTGAGAACGCCCGCGCAGAGATAAATGCTGTAAGCAAAAGTTGAGTCAATGCCCGGTAGTTTGGCGCGCATGATTTGGGAAAAGATGACCGTATAGACGATGATCATCGCCAGTGGATTGAGCACAGTCCAAGCCGCCCCCAGCATGGAGTTCCGATATTTGGATTGAAACTCGCGCTTGACGCTCCCAAGAATGAAACCACGATAGGCCCAAACGCCTCTAAACATTCCCATTGAAATTACCGCCTTGCTCCAATCCGTTTTTCTGCCAATAATCAATGATATCACTCATACTCTTTTCGAAAGGAATACTGTTATGCCAGCCGACTTCTCTCTTTATTTTTTCATTGGAACCGATAATGATTTTGTTATCACTCGGTCGCACCAGCTTTTCGTTAACCCGTGTATGAATATTTATATCCAATATTTTTGCCATGATGTCAATTATATCGCTTAACGATCTCCCCTTGCCGCTGCAGACATTATAGATTGCTCCGGGTTTGCCCTTTTTCAACAGCAGATCGTAGGCCACGACCACATCTCTTACATCCGTGAAATCTCTGATAACAGATGTGTCTCCCGTGACCAATTCACCAGAGCTATTTCCATTCTTTTTAATCTCAACAAGCTGCCTGGCAAAAGATGGTATGACAAACATGTCTTTCTGATACGGTCCAATATGATTGAACGACCGGGTCATGATGATGTCCAGACCGTATCCGTCAACATAAACCTTGGAAATCATCTCTTGTGAAACCCTGGCTACCGCATAGGGGCTGACCGGTCGCGGGATGTGCGCTTCCGTCAAGGGCAGAGATTTTTCATCTACATTGTCGTATTCCTCCGAAGATCCTATCGACAGTATCCTCACTGGCAGATTCAATTTTCTGACTGATTCAAGCAAGTTCAAGTAAATATTCATGTTGTTTTGGAAACTCAGGATGGGTTCCTTCCAACTGAAGGCCACGCTGCTGTATGATGCGAGATGGACAATATAGTCCGGCTGAAAGTTGAAGATGATGCTCTCGACGCGGTTCTGATCGAGCAGGTCGATTTTTTCGAAATCCACCCGGATATTCTTATAAGGACTATGCGAGAATTCGGGTTTTTGTACGTCTAATCCCTTGATGGATGCATAGGTTTCATTTTTATCAAGGTATTCCAGAAAGTGATGGCTGACAAATCCGGAATATCCGGTAATGAGATATTTTTTCATGTTTTTTTGTCTCCGATCAATTTATTTTGTCCTGAAAAACCTGGTCCTTTGGGCCAGGATTCTTTACATCTTCTTCATTCGTTATGACAGTAAACCTTATAACCGTTTTGCTTGACCAGTTCGTCGCGCTCGGCTATCTTGAAGTCTTCCCTGACCATCTCGGCAACAAGTTCTTTAAAAGAAATTTTAGGCGTCCATCCTAGTTTGTCCTTGGCCTTGGTTGGGTCGCCCAGAAGCGTCTTCACTTCTGTGGGACGGAAGTAACGGGGATCGACACGAACGATAGGCTTATCCCCACCTCCCCCTGCACCCCCTCCAGAGGGGGATATCAGGTAACCGACTTCTTCCAGTCCCTGACCTTCCCAGCGGATTTTCATTGCCAGTTCGTCCGCTGCCGCATTAATGAAATCGCGAACACTGTACTGCGTGTGATAGAAGGATTTACGGGACGTTCGGGATTTACGGGACGTTCGTGCAGAACGTGCGCAAAACCGGATGTTGTCTTTTCCCTCGCACTTTTCTTGATGAAACAAACGTCATCTGTTTTCCTCAGCTCATGAAATTAAGTATCGTTATTAATGCCATCTAACCCAAGCAATTACAAAATAATCCCTTCATATTAAGTCCGAGCGCCTTCCATATTTCAGGCTGCTCTTTGCATAAAGAAATATCAATATCGCTTTTATGTTTTTTTATTGCATCTATGATTGTTCCGAACATCTTTACCCTAAGGTTTTTTGGGTATCGGAGCTTTTTTCCTTCCCTAACCAAGCTTTTGTTAATTTTCAAGAGAGGCGACTCAGGAAACCGGACACTGATATGGTGAGCAAGTCCATTGGATGGCCGATATTCACCTATGGTTATTCTTGCAGGCTGAACATATTCAAATATCTTGTCAACCAGTGCAATGTAGTCCTTTTCCCATGTTGAATAATATATAACCGGATCTATCCTCAAACGTACTTCATAGCCCGCTTTTTGCACTTTAGCCGCAGCGAGTAAACGAGCCTCAGGGGAAGCGGTTCTATGTTCTAACTGCTGAAAAACAGCATCAGTATTTACACTAAAAGAAATGATGGATTGACCGCCGTGATCAAGTGAAAGAATATCGTCCACGCAGTCACTCTTGGTTAAAAACAGCAACCGTGTTCTCGGGGCGTGTTCGGGCATGAAGGGAATAATCTGTTTTGCAAAGCCGGTTATGTAGTCCACGGCCAAGGGGTCGCCAAGTTCGCCGAGGTTCAGAACCCTTAAGGCTTTTGGTTTTTTTGATCTGTCAAATTTGATAATTTCATCATACATCTTTTCATAATTTATAAAGTGGGTGGAAACGGGCTGTGTTCGAAAGGTCAAATACAGGTAACAGTATTCACACCAGAAGTTGCAGTTATTATAAGCTGTCAGTTTATAAAATTTCGCGCACCGTCCGATTGGATGCTGGAACTGTTCAATAAAAGGGCTTGTTCTTTCACGCAATAAAAGAACGCCTCTCTCCGCCCGAATCTTTTCTATGCCTCTCTCTCCATTAATCCCCGGCGCTTTGTCCATCCAGATCAAAGGCAACCCGGCGCGGCTTGCCATTTGTTTAACCCTTAATTTGTTATTTATACTCTTGATCGCCCACAATTCTCTCACAAGAGGTTCCTGTGTTTCTTTCGGATAATATGCCAGATTCTCTTCGTGAACTGAATTGTCATATTCCATTTCCTGCACTGGATTCTCCTTTTGTATTGGCATCACAAATATTTCCTGTGCTTATTGAAAATATCGGTCACAATTTTTTTGCCTGTTTCATTGTGCGAAGCAAAAAACAAAAAGAATAAAGGCCCGCCCTTACTATTTCTCATGAGCATGGGTTCCGGAACAAATTTGAATCCTGCAGTTTTTTGTAATCTTTCCTTTTTGAACCATTCCCCAAGCTTAATATTGCTATTAACAATTTTTATTCTGTCGGGATCTCCAAATAGGCCCATCTGCTTATCTTCTTTATATAAAATTTCCTGCCATTCATCGGTTCCACAAAATTTATTCATTCTTTCAATTTGATCCGCATCTGCTGAAAGCAAATCCTTATGTAACACGTTTCGATTCATATCCATAAGGGGAAAGTTCAAAAAGATCTCAGTCGTTTTTAGTTTGGCCGCTGTCATTATCGTTTCCCACTGAAGATGCAAACCATATGGATCCAGAATGCACAGAGCTCTTTTTTTGCTTTCATATTGAAGCATGGGTAATATTTTCTTCACCAATACTTCATTACAATCTTCCTGATATATGTTTATGTTCGTCCTATCACCAGTCAGCCTATTAAGGGTTTCCGCTTTTTCTTTATCGATATCAATGTAATGGTATTCTGTAAAAGGGTTGTCAATCTCAAGGGCGTTCAATGGGGATCCCGGGATAAACTCTCCAGTTCGTCTTGAAATGTGAACTCCAGGTCCAGCAAAGGCATCAATATAGACATATCCTTTGCACCACTCCTGACTTTTCATTATCTTTGTAAAGGCATTAGCGTATTCTTTGATAATGTCCAACTTGATCTCAGACCAGATGCCTATCTCATCCAATTTCATTTCTGCTCCTCCAATGATCCGATATGCTTCAGTATCTTTATAAATCGATCAAGCAATGCATAAAACAAGGAAAAACAGCACAGAGAATAGGTCAGTTTGATTAAGGAAAAAATTGAACTTAAGCCGATACAATTAGTTGGTCTTATTGGGGATACGTTATGATAATAGGGATTATTCCTTTTATAGCAACGTGGTTAATCCTTGCTGTATTGATTTGTTGGTTTGCTGGGGGACAAACAAACATATTCGGGCATCAGTCGATACAGCAGGACTGTTTTCCAAAAAGATACCATTCACCGATTCAAATCCGACCGCCGCCTATGACGGCTTGTGCGTTCAAAGTTTTTTCTACTATGATGTATTCCTAATTACGAACCAACGGGCCATAAGCTTCGCGCTTACGGCCTTTTTTATTTGTACGCTTTGGCCGCTCATCTTGGGTGCATTGATGTCACGCTGCCCATATAATCTTTCGCATCCAGTTTCGCAGCTCTATTCTTTCCGGGAAGTTAAGGTAGGCAAATTCGCCGAAAAGCTCAGCCGCTTTATCATCATAAGCAATCGCCGCCTGTTTCTCGTCGGCAAAATCACCAAGATGTATCCGCTTTCTATTAAATCCAATTCGCTCACGCCATCTTTTATATCCGCTGTTTTCTCTACCCTATACGCTATACGCCATTTAACCACTCACCAATTCACTAATTCTCTAATTTAACTAACAACACCCCCCCTATAATTAGACCTACCTGCGTGTTTGGTACGAAAAATCCTGTTTTTTCAATGGTACTTTGCGGGTCAAGCTGTTATATTGAAGGGGATTAAAATTTTTTCTAAAAATTTGAGATTTCGTTGAAGGTATCTGCGTATTTGATTGAAAATATTATGCAAAAATCGGATACAAAAGTGGAGTTTCTAAACAGGGTCAATAGTCCGGCGGATATAAAGAAGCTGTCAGTGCCTCAGCTCAAGGAGCTGGCAGAGGAAATACGCCAATTTATTCTCGGCTCGGTCAGCAAAACCGGCGGACATCTGGCGAGCAACCTCGGCGTAGTGGAATTGACATTAGCTCTGCACTACGTCTTCGATTTCAAAGAGGACAAGCTGCTATGGGACGTTGGCCATCAATGCTATACGCATAAAATCATCACCGGAAGGAAAGATAAGTTCAAGCATCTTCGCCGCGCAGAAGGGATAAGCGGCTTTCCCAACCCGGCCGAGAGCGAATATGACCAGTTCGCCGTCGGACATGCAGGGACCTCGATAGCTACAGCAATCGGAATGGCGATAGCCCAGCACCAACAAAAAAAGAAAGATAAAATTGTGGCGGTGATCGGCGATGCCAGTATTGTTAACGGCACTTCCTTCGAGGCACTCAATAATCTCGGACTCGTCAAGAGGCAATTACTAATCCTGCTCAATGACAACTCGATGGCCATAGACGCAACTGTAGGAGCAATGGCAAAGTACTTTTCCAAAGTTCGTCTGAGCCAGACCTACGAGGATTTGCGCAAGACAACCAGAAATATCTTAGAGCATACGCCCTTTATAGGCAAAAGTGTCGAGGAAGCGATTGAGAGGATTAAGAAAGGTATCAGGATGGCCCTGCCGGCCAGTCAGATGTTTGAGAGTCTGAATATTCCGTACTTTGGTCCTGTTGACGGCCACGATATCGGCTCGCTTATAAAATTGTTCCAGGCGTTGGCCCAGATGAATCACCCGGCAATTCTGCACGTTTACACGAAGAAGGGCAAAGGTTTTGAGCCGGCCGACCAGGGTCCCAGCAAATTTCATTCGACAGGCCCGTTCAAGATGAACGGGGATGCTGTAGAACCGGCTACGGACTCAAGCAGACGTAGTTTTACCAGTGTACTCGGTGAACATCTGGCGGAATTAGCTCAAAAGGATGATAGAATCGTTGCTATAACCTCAGCGATGTGTGATGGCACGGGGTTGGTTGAATTTCGCAAAAAGTTCGCTGATAGGTTCTACGATGTGGGTATCGCCGAAAGTGCTGCTGTGGATATTGCAGCAGGTTTTGCCAGAAGCGGCTTAAAACCGGTCGTCTGTATCTATTCGACCTTTTTGCAGCGCAGCTTCGACCAGATATTCCAGGAGGTAGCTTTACAGGACCTGCCGGTCATCTTTTGCGTTGACAGGGCCGGGGTCGTTGGCTCGGACGGGCCAACACATCACGGGCTTTTGGATATTGGCTTTTTGCGGATAATGCCGAATATGGTACTAACGGGGCCTGCCAACGAGATTGAAACGAAACTGGCCCTGGAATTTGCATTGGGTCAAGATAAGCCGGTCGTTATAAGGTATCCCAAAGATTTTGTCCCACAGCAGGAGTTTGTCAGGGCCGCCTGTGCCAAGCCATTCAGTCTGGGTAAAAGTGTAGTCGTCAAAAGGTCAAAAAAATCCACTGTTGCGATTGTCAGTTACGGCAGCGTTCTGACAGAAGCATTGAAAGCGGCTAAATTATTAGCTGAAGACGGGATTGCGGTTGATGTGATTAACGGCCGGTTCGCTGCTCCTGTTGATGAGAAGATTGTCTCTCTGCTGGACCGGGGAAAGGCCATAATTACAGTAGAGGACCACGCCAGTGCCTGCGGGTTCGGGTCAGCCGTGCTCGAATTGGCTGCAGCAAAGGGCCATTCACCAAAGGCTATACACTTGCTTGGTGTGCCGAGGAGATTTATAGGACACAATTCCAGGGCGCGGCAGCTTATGGAGGCGGGTATAAATGCCGATAAGATAGTAGAAACGGTACAAGAAATGGTTACTGCGCGAAATCCGGAGATCGAAATCCGAAGCATAAATCAAGTACAAGTGACCAAAGAACAAAAGTCAAAACCCAGGATAGTGAATATTTGAATTTCGAACTGAGATACGCCTGTTAGGAGCGTCCGCCTGTGGCGGATTCGATATTCGGATTTTCGATGTATGTGTAACGAGATTACCAGATATGAAATCTCTGCCCAAATTAGTGATTTTCGGCGACCCTCAAAAGGAAGGAGTGCACGAGGCGATTGACGAATTTGCCGGCTTTGCAAAGGACAAGGCCGAGATAGTAGCAAGCTGCAGCATTGAGGATTGCAAAGCCGAGATTCTAAAGAAATGTGATTTTGCGGTTGTTTTCGGCGGCGATGGGAGCATTATCTCGACGGCAAGGAATGTGAGTAAAGCAAGTGTGCCGGTGATAGGCGTTAACGTCGGCAAGCTTGGTTTCCTGGCGGAATTCAGCGTTGGCGAGCTTAAGGATTTTTTTCCTTGTTTGACAAAAGGCACAGCCCAGATAGACAAGCGGATGATGCTAAGCTGCAGAGTTTTCGGCCCGACTGCCCGGCTTCGGCCTCCGCCGAAACGAGAACTCGCCAAAGTCAGCAATGATAAGGAAGAGAACCGAACGCAGAAATTTTGCTCAGCAGCTATCAATGATGTTTTCATCACGGCCGGGCCACCTTTTAGAACGGTCGAGCTTAAAATATCGGTGGATGGTCAGCCGTTAGCCGGTTGTGTCAGTGATGGGTTAATAATTTCCAGCCCGACGGGCTCAACGGCCTACAATTTATCGTCAGGGGGGCCTATAGTCTCGCCTAAGATGGAGGCGGTGGTTATTACGCCGATTTGTCCTCATTCCTTGAGCTTTCGGCCAATCGTTATTAACGCCGAGAGCACAATAGAGGTCGTGGGGATACGGGTCAACGAAGGCACAACTGTTTCTATCGACGGCCAGGTATCGTTGAGGCTGTCAATTGATGATGTGGTAAGAGTCGAGAGAGAAAACTGCGATTTTTTGATTGTGAACAATCCGCTTCGCAGTCAATGGGACACTCTGGCCACGAAACTTAGCTGGGCTGAGAAACCGAAATATAAGAAAAGCCTGACCGTATAGTTAAGTGTTGACCGGTTACTTATAATCGATAATTTCTGGAGGCGAAATTATGCCAAATTTGGCCATAAAAATAGGCGGAAAGAAATTTATGTGGGATAAAGGTAATTATTCCACCAAAGAAGAGGCCCATGAGAAAATGGCCCGGTATGAAAAAGATGGTTTTGAAGCAGAGTGTATAGAAGAAAATGGAGAGTACCTCGTTTACACACGTAAGGTTGTAACTGAAATAGTATTAGAAGAAGGAGGTCAAATATTATGAAAGGATCTGTGCTTGTAGTTGGAGCCGGTCCAGCAGGGATGCGTGCAAGCTCTGAACTTGTAAATCAGGGATTTAAAGTTATTCTTGTTGAAGAAAAACCTACAATCGGCGGTAAGATGGCCCAAATCGACAAAATGTTTCCCTCTAATGAGTGCGCTACTTGTACAATACTTCCCGAGATGCTTCAACTTACCAGCAATCCAAATGTAACAATAGTTTCATTTGCAGATGTTGAAAGTATTGAAGGAGAACCGGGAGATTTCAAAGTTAAAGTAACTAAGAAACCAAGATATGTCGATCCTACAAAATGTACAGCCTGCACAGATTGTTTCCCTGTTTGCCCCGTTGGAGGAGTTCCGATGGAATTTAACTTTGGCAGGGGGACTTCCAAAGCTATCTCATTTTATTCACCATTTCCACCAAGGAAGGCATTGATAAATCCTGAAAAATGCACTTATATCATTGACGGAAAGTGCGGAGAAAAAGAAATCCCGCCATGTGTCGAGGCATGCAAGCCAGAAGCAATTCTCTTTGACCAGAAGCCACAGGAAGTGGAATTTAATGTCGGAGCTGTCATACTTGCAACGGGAATGAAAGAGATAGACCCTGAGCATCTGAAAAAGTACGGCTATTCTAAATTCCCCGACATACTAACAGGCCTCGAATATGAGCGCTTGCTTTCCGGTCTGGGACCTACCGGCGGTATTTTAAAGCGTGATAATGGGCAGGAGGTCAAATCTGTTTGCTGGTACGTTCTTGATAATTGTTCTTCTGTTGGTTTTATGACTGCAGTTGCCCAATCTTTGGGAACTGTTGAGAGAAAGCCAGATGCCGCTGTTACTGTACTTCATGGGAATCACGCCCTTCAAAGAGAGAGCTATAAGGATTTTTATCTGAAAGCCAAGGAGTCTAACATCAACTTTGTTCAGACAGACAATATTACTTCCGTTAAGGAAACAGACGATAATATTGAGATATCCTTCGACAACGAAAAGATTACAACAGAGATGTTTGTCCTTATCCCGCCTTTTGGCCCTACTAAAAGTGCAAGTAATCTTGCAGAAAAGACAGGTCTGAAGCTTGATGAATCCGGATTTTTCGGGCAAAGGTCAGGAGAATCTCATCCGATCCGTACGTCAAGGGAAGGCATTTTCGTTTGCGGCAGCGCTTTGAAGCCAAAGGGAATAGATGATGCAATTATTCAGGCGTGCTCTGCTTCTTCTCATGCAGCTTCATTTCTTACACCTAAAAGAGGTAGTGAAATGATAGCTCCACCCAAAAAGGATCTATTGCCTGTAAAACCTCAAGATGAACCTACAATTCTGGTCGTGATATGTCAATGCGGTAAAAATATCGCAGGGCTTTTGGATATGGAAGAACTTGTGAAGTACACAGAATCACTGCCTAATGTGAAACATGTTGAAGTTACCCCTTTCGGATGCGATGGAGTAAAAATCAGGGAGCTCTTAAAAACAAAAGAATTTAACAGGCTGGTGCTTGGCGCCTGTTCCCCAAAAACACATGAAGCTCTTTTTTCCCTTCATGCAGAAACGGGATGCTTAAACCATTACCTCGTGGAAATTGTGAACCTCCGCAACCATTGCACATGGGTACATTCAAAAGACAAGGAAAAAGCTACGAAGAAGGCTAAAACATTGATGAGAATGGGAATAAAGCGTGCCACGCTGCTCGAATCCCTGGACGATATTCACGTGCCTGTAACACCAGCTTGCCTTGTAATTGGTGGTGAGCCCAGCGGGATTTCCTGTGCATTAAAGCTTGCCGAGGCAAATCTTAATGTTTATCTGGTTGAAAAAAAGGAAAGCCTTGACAAAATTGAGAAAAACAATGACAAATTTGTGAAGAATCTTATTGACGAATTGTCCCTGAATGAAAAAGTAAAAATCTATACAGGCTCGAAAGCCGGAGGAGTGGAAGGCTTTGTAGGTAACTTCAAAGCAGAAATAGTTACAACAGACGGAAAAGAGGATATAAGTATCGGTTCTATTGTCGTGGCGACAAAAGCGAATTTGACCGCAGAGTCAGATGATGGGGACTTTGAAAAGGATTTGCTTCTACAAAGAGATGAAAAAAACTTCTTTGTTGGAATGCTTGGAATATTAAATCCGCTCGATTTTAATACTGAAGGGGTATTTAGATGTGGTTCTGCCAGAGAGGAGATTGGAGCTTTTGATGCCATTGTCGATGGTGAAGCTGCTGCATCTCGTGTAGCCGGGATCATTTCACAAAAAGAGCTTATCAAATCTCCTGCTATCTCGTTTGTTGTTGATGAATATTGTGATGGTTGTGCCTACTGTATAGATCCATGTCCTTCCAATGCAATAACACTTATAGAGTATATGACAGCCGATGGTGACATAAAAAAGACAGTGGAAGTTAATGAAGCAGTATGCAGAGGATGTGGTGTTTGTATGGCAACATGTCCTAAAAAGGGTATTTTCGTAAGACATTTTAAGCCTGAATATTTTGAGGAAATGATTAAATCTGTTGTAGAGGTATGAGATGGAAAATGATTATGAACCTATAATTCTTGCTCTCTGCTGTAACTGGTGTTCTTATGCAGCCGCAGACTCTGCAGGTACGGCACGAATACAATATCCATCCAATATTCATATAATCCGCGCAATGTGTAGCGGTATGGTGCACCCGAATTTTGTAATGGATGCTCTAACCAATGGCTATGCTGATGGTGTTCTTATATGCGGATGTCATATTGGTGATTGTCACTACCAGGATGGTAACAAAAGGGCGGAACAGAGGGCTGAAGCGATTAAACTTTTGCTCGAAGACTTTGGCCTTGAAGAAGAGCGTTTCAGGCTCGAATGGGTATCTGCGTCAGAAGGACCTAAGTTCGCAAAGATTGCAGAGGAAATGACAAAAACACTTAAAGGTCTGGGACCAAGTCCTTATAAAAACGGATAGTCAAAAAATCGCGAATAGAAGTCACTCGCCAATAATTAAGGTGTATTATGATTTATGACGAAATTTGCCTGTGGCCTGCTATGATTGAAAATTCGCCGTATCTGCGCGGAGAACTGGAGTTCGTGTCCACTCTCCGTGGATCGCGCCAAGTCATTGTGTGCCAACACAGTAACATGCTTTTCGCAATTATCATAGGCCAGAAGGCAATTATGAGGTATTCAGTATTATGAAGACTTGGCTGTCAATAGTCACAGCGGTGTTGTTTGCTACGCTTTGTTTGCCGGTAAGCTGGTCGATAGAAAACCGTGCGATAAGGAATCCCGCCGGCTTGAGCACTGTTCCTCCGAGCAGTATCAGCAGTGGTCTGATTAGCAATCCTAACCCAATTGATACGAATGGCAATCTGTTAATTACCGGCAATGTCCGCCGGGGTATGCACTTCCGTGGCACTGTGCCGTATGGTTCGACTACGAGTTTCAGGGCCGGTCTTGGCTCATCGTCGCTTAGTTCCTTTTTGAGAGACACGGCCAGCACTGAAGACATCGGACGTTATGCCAATGGATACAGTATTCAGCCGTATTATTTACAAAGCCAGACGGTAACCACAACAAGGCCCGGCTATTCCGGAGTTTTCAGGCCGGTAACAAGGATTAATGACCGTACATCGCAGGGGCAGTACTCGGTGGGAACGCGCGTATCTGGTTTGGAGAAACAGAGTTTGTCCGGCGAGGATTTTTCTACCTGGGCCGGCTCCTCGCGGGAATCATCCAGCTTAGAACTGCAGGAACCACAAACGCAATATGGTACATCAGCTAAGCCTCTACAAATAGTAAAAAGCATACGGGAACTGCAGCTACTTACTCGAGACGAGGCAGGCATATCGCCGCAAGACCAAAAGTTGATGGTTGAACGGTACCAAGAACAGACACAAGAGACAAGACTCAAGACTCAAGAGCCAGAAATCAAGACACAAGAGACAAGACTCAAGAGCCAAGACACAGGACTCAAGACTCAAGACCAAAGACTCAAGACCCAAGACCCAGGAACGTCCCTTGAGCAGAGGTTTGTGGTATGGAGTCCGGAACACAAGCAAAGACAGGCAGCTAAAATAGTTCAGACGACCGAACCAGACTTCGGTGTGGACGCGCTTACACTTGCGCAAGCTGACGCAGTGGTGAAAGGTCTGGCATTTCAGGATGGGTCCACTTTGCAGAAAGTTACGGGCTGGGAACCTCAGGCAGGTGAGGGTAAACCTGATGAACACGGCAGAGACCTGCAGGGCCAACGTGACAGATCTGGTTCGGACGTTCTTGAGCGAATAAAACAGCAAATCGACGATTTGACCAGGTCCGTAGATGCCCGTCTGGAGGCTGAAGCGGATGGCCAGGAGGAATCCCGTTTCGGATTTCCAGAAACACCGAAGCCCGTTAGAAGTGAGCCCTTTTGGCAGACTGGTGGAAGTTCGGTACAGACTTCTAACAGGGCGAACCGTGGAAGTTATCGCGAAAAAAGTTCTCCGTTGGATGAACTGAATAAGCTTTCGCAAGCTGACTTATCCGCCAGGGCCAGGCGCATTAGGGGACCACACACCAGCCCTGAGTCTTACTCGGAGGCCAAGTTCAATCAGCACCTCCAGACAGCACAAGGCCATCTAAAGGCCGGCAGGTACTACGCGGCAGCGGACTCTTTTGCTTTGGCGTCTATTTATAAGCTGGATCCCGGCGAAGCCGGGTCGGATCCGGTCCAGGCCGGTGGCCTGGCACTTTGCTTTGCCGGCAGAGGCCATGCGTTATTCGCCGCCGGCGAATATATCAGCAGTGCGCTGTTTCTTTCCAGAGCGCTCAAGATTGCTCCGGAATATGCACGGACTAAAATCGACCTTGCTGATATGTTAGGCGGCCAAAACAAGCTCGAAAGCAGAATAGCTGATATTAAAGATTGGTTAGGAAGGAGTGATTCAGCCCAGTTGGAATTTCTCTTAGGCTATGTCTATTACCGGACAGGCAGACTCGGCCAGGCAAAGCAGGCCATTGAGGGGGCTTGCGAAAAGATGCCGGAGTCATCGGCTGTGAATGCAGTTAAAAAAGCTATTGACGATGCGACAGCAGGGCAGTAAACGAAAGACACTTCTTTTAAGCGTTTGTTCATAGAATACCGCATGGGCTGAATCCCATCCTACCGGCTGCTTCTCGACAAGTTTATCGTCCAGAATTAGAATATTCGCGATTGACATCGGTCCGCAGTTTGAATATTCTACTTATTAATTGAAGAAACAACGGGAACTTCTTATACAGAAAGAAGTCTGTGTTTGGCGTTTTATACAGACTGTATAATCATTTTCAAGCAAGGAGAAGCAGATATGGGCGATAAGGGGAAAAAGGATAAAGGCAAAAAGGAACACCAGAAAAAGGCCAAGCTTAATCTAAAGGAAAAACGGAAATTGAAAAAAGAAAAGAAGAATAAATAAGAAATTCAAAACGAAATTGTTTCGTTCCTGCGTTCCTCCTAAGAAAATAAACGGTTTTCGTATTTTGAAGTTTGAGATTGCCACAGTCGCCTGCGGCTCCTTCGCAATGACATTGTTGGTTCATTTTCTTTTGCATACCCGATTATTTGTGTAGAAGAAAAACCCCCGGTAAAAACGGGGGCTAAATAGACATATTTAGATTCCGGCTTCGAGCTGAGTGAGTATGGTTCTGGCTTTGCAAACTTTATTTCCTGCGAGGCCTTGCCAGTGAAGCTCGGCATTTTTCTTGAGCATCTCTTCGATTTTTTTACAGGCCAGCAGTACGGTGGCGTGATTTTTATTGCCCATAAATCTGCCTACCTCAGAGGACGACATCTTTGTGTACTTCCTGGTCAGATACATACTAAAATGGCGGGCCAAGGCCACTGTCCTGTCTTTTTTGGACGAGTGTATCTTAGCCGGCGTTGTGCCAAAATAAGTGGCGACGGCTGATTCGATATCCGATACGTGCACAATCGGGTCGCACCTTTCCAGGTGTTCAGCCAGAACGGCTTTGGCCATAGAAAGGTTGATTTTTTCGTTTTTCAGTGCTGAGTACGCAATTAATTTCAGCAGGGCCCCCTCCAGCTCCCGCACGTTGGTTCGCAGATTTTCGGCAATGTATCTTATTACGCTTTCGGGGATTTGAGATTTTAGTTTTAAGTTTTGATTTTTCAGGTACTGCCTGCATATTTGGCAGCGGGTGCGGAAATCAGGATTCTCAATTTTGACAACCATTCCCGATACGAAGCGGTTAACCAGCTTTTCGGACAGTTGTCCTATCATCTTCGGATGTGCATCGCAGGCCAGCACAACCTGTTTACCAGCCAGGCTGATTGTATTGAAAGTATGCAGGAATTCCTCCTGCGTTGAAGGCTTGCTGGCCAAGAAGTGAATGTCGTCGATTGCCAACAAATCCGTTTGCCGCATTCGTCGTCTAAAAGCCTCCAGCTTTTTTGTCTTCAAGGCCAGCACAAACTGATTGACAAAATCTTCCGCTGAGAGATATAGCCAATTAGTCTGGGGGCGCTTCTCGCACACTGCATTGCATATCCCTTGCAGCAGATGTGTTTTGCCTACCCCGTATCCTCCGTGAATAAACAGCGGATTGAAAGGGCTTTGTTGTTCATTTACGACCGCTTTGGCGGCGTTGTAGGCCAGCTCATTTGACGAACCTACAACGAATGTAACCAGACTCAGCTTGAGTCTTCCGGATGCTCGATGCCGGCTGCTACTCGATGCTCGTCGAGAATCGAGAATCGACTTCGGGGAACTGAGTCGCCCCGAGGATCGAGTCCTACCGGCGCCAGCAACAAGCGGGGGCTGTGAATCCATTTGTGTTCGCCTCTGGTGGCCGGAAAGCTCCGGATCGATGGCAAAGGTAATCTTTGTTTTGTTGCCGGTAACTGTCCGAACCACCTGGGTAATTTCATTCAAAAAATGGTTTTCAATCCAACTTGCTATAAAAAGATTCGGTACACCAACCTTCAAATATCCGTCGGCAAGTTTCATATTAGTTGAATTCTTAAACCAGATTCGAAACTTTTTCGGACCCACTTTCTCAGCAAGAGCTTCGTTAATAGCACTTATCTGAGACGCCGTTGTACGAGAACTCTCATCCGTGATTGTGCTCTGCATTAGTATTCTCCCGGTGCCAGGTTTTTATTCATCAGGCCTTAATCCCGCACTCAACGAATATAGTCTCATCCTTTGTAAGCGCAGGAAAAGAATCCATTCTTTTTAGAATCAAATCATTCTTCGCAGCAAAGCCACTTTTTAGAATCAATAATACTGATAACTTACTTATTATTGGGCAACGAAAAAACAAATCAATTGCATTTTGGGAAATTTCTTTTCCACTTGATAGAGGTTGCTGTCAGTATTGACTTTGCGCATAAAAAAAATTTGTTTTTAACAGGTTTTGCACATCGTAAGTTTGTTTTGTGGAAAAGCTGTGGATTGGATTTGTAAATCAAAATGAAAAAACTCGATGCTGGATTCTCGATACTCGATACTTGTCATTATGTTGCGATGATTATTGCTGTATATCCACCATCACAGTCGAATGCTCTTGCCAACGGGAGGTTCAGCCTTTCGGATTCAAGCTCGAAATTGTGGTTTTTCCGGAGGAAGTCTCTAACAAGGTCATTGTTTTCATCCTTTTGAATGCTGCAGGTGCTGTAGCAGATTTTACCGTGAGGTTTTAACATTTGTGCTGCGGTATTCAGCAGTTCGCTTTGTGTTTTGGCCAGTTCTTTTATTGCCTTTGTCTTTATCCTATAGCGTGCTTCGATGCGTCTGGCCAATACGCCGGTGTTGGAGCACGGGACATCCAGGAGGACGCAATCGAACTTAGAATCGAGGAGCTCTTCGTATGGAACAATATCGACGCTGTTTATGCCGAGCCGAGTGGTGTTTTCTTTGACTTTTTTGAGGCGCTCGGAATCGATATCAGTTGCGATAATCTTCGCCGAATCGCCGGTAGCTTCAGCTAATTGAGTTGTTTTTGCTCCCGGTGCGGCACATAGGTCGAGTATCGTCCAATTCGGCTGTGGCTTTAGAATTCTTACAGGTTGCGAGGCTGAAAAATCCTGAACAGTAAACAGACCTTCTGCAAAGCCGGGAAGGTCGGTTATCGCCCGTGGGCTTTTGATTCTTATCATGCTCGATTCTTGGTTCTCGATTCTCGATACTCGACGAGCATCCGACATCGAGCATTGAACGTCGACTATTTCAAAGTCGATATCTGCCTGTTGAAATTTTTCGGCTAAATTTCGTGTGGTCGTCTTTAAGCTGTTTGGTCTGAGGTAGATACTCGGCTTGCGATTGGATGCGAAGCAAATCTGACGAGTCAATTCTGCGCCGAATTCATTTAGCCAGTCAGTTATGAGCCATTTGGGCAGTGAAAAAACGGTGCTTAAGTAATCGGCAGGGGAAGATTCAGGGTCGGGCAAAAAATCCTTGTCGAATTCGCATCCGGTCAAAGGTGTGATGGCAAGCGTGCATCTGGAATCGGGCTGCGGCAACTGGATTTGGCGATTTGTTATATGTCTTGTGATTTGGCGCAGGACTGCATTTACAAAGCCGACCTGCTTCTTGCCTGATAAGATTTTTGCATTTTCTACAGCTTCATTTACGATGGCGTGTTGGCCGGTGGTGGGTGAATAAATAAGCTCGTAGGTTGCGATTCGGATGATGTTGAGTAGTTTGTCCGGTATCCTTTCAATGGGACGGCCGGTGAATGCGGTTATCACCGTATCGATAGCCCGGCGGTTTCTTATCGTTCCGAGGACAAGGTCGGTGGCTCGTTGTTTCTGGTCGGTTTCGTGCAACAGCTTGTTTAGTATCGGGCCGGCGTAATTGCTTTTTGGGTCACACTGGTTCAGGACCTCAATTGCTATAATACGTGCGGATTTTGGTTTTTGGCCAGCCATATCTTACTTGTCTATCTTAATAAACAAATCGCCGGGCTGGGTTTTTCGGCCGTTGACGAAATCTTTGAAATCCATAAGAGGTGAGCCGGCCGGCTTGATTTTTTTTATCTTTAAGGCGTTTGTGCCGCAGATTATGTACAGATTTTCGTCGAGTGTTCCCGCTGAAACACCGGTGGGATTTGAGGTTTCGACCACTTCTGCCATTGCGATATTTACGCGTATAGATTTGTTGGTCTTCTTGGACAGATAAGTTGCCGAGGCGCCGGGCCAGGGCCAAAAACCGCGTATCTTTCTTTCTAAAAACTCTGCTGGTTCGTTGAAGTCGATAAAGCCATCGGATTTTTTCAGCTTCGGCGCAAGGGTAGCTTCGGAATGGTCCTGCTCGGTATAGGTAACAGTATTGTTAGCGATCTGTCCAATTGTACTGAGCAATAACGGTGCTGCTATTTGGGCCAGTCTGTCGTGTAGTCGGCCGGCTGTTTCATTAGGCTCGATGTTGGTTTGTGATTGTGCGAGGATTTGGCCCGCGTCCATTTTTTCAGCTAATGAGATTATACTGATGCCGGTTTTGGTTTCGCCTTTGATTATGGCCCAGTTTATCGGTGCAGCTCCGCGGTATTTTGGAAGTAAAGAGGCGTGGACATTTATAGCGGCTTTTGGCGGCAGATTTATCAACTCATTGCCGATTTTTTGGCCGAATGCAATTACCACAATCAGGTCCGGCTTATAATCAGCTATCTTTTCCATCACCCCAGAAGTGTTTACGTCGTCTGTTTCAACAAAAGGTACTGAATTGGTATTCGCCCAACGGGCTACTGGTGTCGGGCTCTGTTTTCTGCCTCTGCCGGCTGGGTGTGGAGGTTGAGTGACGATGAATTGCAGACTATGGCTGGATTTGTCCAAAAAATTCAGGCATTCAATACCGAATTGGCCGCTACCGAGATATATTATCCTCATAGTTCTTTTACGTTGGGCGATGGACGAGAGATGAGGGATGATGGACGATAAACGACGACAAGCTATCGAACATTACAGAAACTGTCGGCTTTTTGTTCCATCGTAAATAACATAGCAAATATATGCTCATACTTCTTATCCTTTTTTTCTTTCGTCCATCGTCTTTCGTCTCTCGTTCCTCAATTGTCATTTTGCGTTTCCATCTACGTTTATTGACGTTTTTCTGTCAGTTTTTTGAGCTGTCTCCTGTGTGCGATTTTGGCGGTTTGGCTCATACGATTGGCGATGGTCATTCCCTCGATATGGTCGTGCTCGTGCTGTAGAGCCCGCGCGTAAAGAGCTTCGGCCTGTTCGGTAAACTCGTTTCCATCAAGGCCGGTGGCGGTAACTTTACATTTTTTGTATCTTCGAATTTTTGTAAAAACACCCGGCACCGACAGGCAGCCTTCTTCTGTTGAGACAAGCTCGCCGGCCGGTGTAACGGTTGGGTTTATATAGACTTTAACTTTTTCTCTGGTCCCGTCGAGCGATATGATAAAGAGCCGCAGCGACACGCCCGCCTGTGGAGCTGCCAGGCCGATGCCTTTGTTTTTCAGCATAATGTCAGTCATTTTTTCTACCAACCGGCGAATATTATCATCAATTTTACCGACCGGCTCAGCTCGCTTAGCTAAAACCCCAGCCGGATAATGCGTGATTCGACATTTTTCAATATCAATCATTATTGGTATCTCACACTTCGCTTCACACTCATCAATCGTCGAATTCGTCGCCGGTGAATGTATTGCCGAGATAAGATTTTATGACGGTTTCGTTGCGGATGATTTCGGCGGGCGGTCCTGCTCCTATCACCCTGCCGTGGTCGATAATGTAGGCCTTATCGACCACTTCAAGCGTTCTCTCGACATTATGGTCGGTAACAAGAATACTGACGCCGGAATCAACGAGGCGGCGGATCTCATACTGCAAATCCTGAACAGCAATGGGGTCTACACCGCTAAACGGTTCGTCCAAAAGAATCAATGAAGGGTCGGTTACCATGGCACGGGCGATCTCGAGCTTTCTTCGCTCACCGCCGGAGAGGAATCTTCCCTGACTGTTAGCGACCTCAGTTAGTGCGAAACGCTCAATGAGCATATCAGCTTTGCGATTGCGCTGAGCTTTGGTGATGGACATCGTTTCCAGAATCGCATAGAGATTGTCGCGGACGCTGAGGCGCTGGAAGATGCTGGGTTCCTGTGAAAGATACCCAATACCCAATCGTGCGCGTTTGTACATCTGCAGCTTGGTGATGTTCCGGCCTTCAAAAATGACCGAGCCGCTGTTTGGGGCAACCATACCCATAATCATTCTAAAGGACGTGGTTTTTCCGGCCCCGTTTCGGCCCAGAAGCCCGACAATACTGCGCTGTTCGATAGTAATGGATACTTCGTTAACAACGATTCGGCCGGAATATTTTTTTACCAGCCCCTGAGTTTCAAGAAGAGTCATACTTACCATTTTCGTATCTCGTATCGTGTATCCGCCAAACAAAAGTCCGCCACGGACGGATATCGTATTGCGTACGGGGTATTATAACAATACTTATGACTAAAGAAAACCGTCTTTTTTCGAATCTGTCGAGCTTGGGCAATGGGGTTCCGGCCTTGCAGGATTCCAAAATCGTGTTTTCTTCAAAAGCCAATAAATATTCTGGCATTTTTGCGTTATTTTTGCTATTTAAGTATTTTTCTGTATAAGAAAAGTTGATTTTATTTGGTTCCCGCGAAACGGGGGCCCCTTAAGGGCTTTTATGTTTGCGATTCTAAGCGATATACATTCGAATCTCGAAGCCTTGACGACGGTTTTGGCTGACATTAAAAAACGGGGTATAAAAACTATTTATTGTCTGGGTGATGTGGTCGGCTACGGGCCAAATCCCAAGGAATGTCTCGATTTGATTATAGAGAAGACCAAGTGGTGCGTTCTGGGCAATCACGATTATGCGGTCTTCTATGAGCCGACAAATTTCAACTACGGGGCAGAGCAGGCGAGCTTCTGGAGCCGGGAAGTTCTGGAATCGGAAGAAGAAAAACAGAGCCGCGACAGGCGCTGGAGCTTTTTGGGTGAGCTGCCGATGCGGCACACGCTCAAAAGCAAATTAGAAACAAACTCAGCAATAATAGATTTTGTTCACGCTTCGCCCAGAAGGCCGATTAATGAATATATTTTTCCCGATGATGTTTACACCAATCCGCTGAAGGTTCGGCTGCTGTTCGAGCGGGTCACACACATCTGCTTTGTAGGCCACACACATATGCCCGGGGTGTTTCTTAATGAGCCGGACTTCTATCTGCCGGCTGAGCTTGGCGATGTCTACCCGATTGTCGATGCCGAAAAGGCGATTATCAATATCGGCTCGGTCGGGCAGCCCAGGGACAAGGACAACCGTACCAGCTATGTGTATGTGGATAAAAACGAGGTGCATTTTGTACGGCTCGAATACGATTTTGAAACTACTATGAAAAAGATAATATCAATCGAACAATTAGACAACTTCCACGCGGAGCGGCTGCAGAACGGAAGATAAAAGAAATTGATTATTTATTATTGACTATTGATTATTGAAGAACGAAAACTCAAACCAATACATGATGTGATATCCGATTATGAGAGTTATTTTAACTTTGATTGTTGTTGGCTTTGTTGTCTTTTGCGGCTGGCTCGTTGTTGAGTCCGGACTTTTTGAGTGCTCGCTGCCAAATTCAGGGCCTTGCATCCTTTTGCAAAGCTCTACAGGCGACAAAAATATCAGCGATGCGAATGTCCCTGCTGAGGAACCATCGCAGATAGGAGCGGACGATTCTGTTACTTTCGGTGCTGACAGCGCTCCGGCTAAAAGCGTTACGCTTGGCTCAGTGGATCCGAAGAGCGGCTTTAATTTCCAGCTGGAACTGAGCTCGAAAGGCGCCGCCATAAAGAAAGCCACCTTTAGTGGATTTGACGACCGTGATTACAAGAACCCTCAGCCATTGGTAATTATTTCCCCCATGCTGGAAAGAAACGGCAGGGAAATTTTGTCAATGGCTAATACGAGCCTTGTATTTGTTGAGCAGCAGCTGCAACTGCCCCTTGACAGACTTCACTGGAAAAGCCTCGATAAAGAAACCGCAGACGATGGTTCCCAAACGGCTCGCTTCGAAGCGATAGTTAAAATTGTAGGTACAGACAAGCCGGTCGTGAAATTGATTAAAATCTATAAAATCATCCCCGGCAGCTATCTTCTGGAATGCAATATAGCTGTGGAAAATCTTAGCGATACTGAGCAGAAAGTTCGTTTCAATTTATCCGGGCCGGGCGGACTTGGCAGAGAAGGTGTCAGAGGCGATATGAGAAAAGCCGTGGCCGGCTTTAGAGATTCGCAGGGGCAAATCAGCAGTGTAAGACTTGCCAAGAAAGACCTCATCAAAGCAAAGAACCTTGATGACAGACAGCTAACAAAACCTGGTTACAACTTTCTCTGGGTAGCTGCGGTCAATAAATATTTTGCGGCAATAGTAGTGCCTCTGCCGGAAGAGGGTAAAGAGTATTGCGATTGGGTAACGGATAAAACAGGCCGATTTCACAATCCTGATGGAGACAGCAAGGCCGACAGCGGGGATGAAACAATAGGATTGGATTTGAAAATTACGCCAAATACGTTAGCTGCGGCGGGCCAGGTCAATAGCTCAAAGATATATAACTTCCAGTTGTATATTGGGCCCAAGGATAAAAGTCTTTTCGATAAAAATGAGCGGTATCGAGAGCTGGATTTTGTTCAGACGATAGATTTTATGATGTGCTGCTGCCCAGCCAGCATTATAAAGCCTCTGGCCTTCGGGATATTAGCGATAATGAAATGGATGTACGCCTTTATCGGCAACTACGGCGTAGTCATTATCATATTGGTGTTTTTGATGCGGCTTGCTATGCATCCTATCACGAAGAAGAGCCAGGTCTCGATGAGCAAGATGAGCAAGCTGGCTC
The DNA here is from genome assembly GCA_048635425.1 of Candidatus Aegiribacteria sp. Taxonomy (GTDB): domain Bacteria; phylum Planctomycetota; class Phycisphaerae; order Sedimentisphaerales; family Anaerobacaceae; genus NIOZ-UU13. The sequence continues at coordinate 9,360 of JAIVYN010000009.1, read as the reverse complement.
CGAAGGCCGAGGAGATAAAGAAAAAATACGCCAACAACAAGACTGAAATGAACAAACAGATGATGGCCCTTTACAGAGAGCAGGGCGCCTCGCCGGTTATGGGTTTTCTTCCGATGATGGTTCAGATGCCGATTTGGATTGCTTTGTGGAGCGCGGTGTACGCCAGCATTGAGCTGCGTGGTGCTGCATTTTTGCCGTTTTGGATTACTGACCTTTCGTTACCGGATGCTCTTTATAGATTTCCAACGGCAATAGTCGTGCCTTTGTTGGGCTGGAAAATAGAATCGCTGAACCTGCTGCCGCTTTTGATGGGCGTGGCGTTTTATCTTCAGCAGAAACTAATGCCGTCCCAGGCGGCGGCATCTGCTAATCCACAGGTTGCTCAGCAGCAAAAAATGATGATGATTATGATGCCGTTACTGTTCCCGCTGATGTTATACAAGGCCCCGTCGGGAGTGAATCTGTATATTATGGCAAGTACCTTCGCCGGTGTTTTTGAGCAGTATGTCATTCGCAAACACATCCGGGAAAAGGACCAAGCCGAATCGCAGGGTCTGGTTGCCGCGACGAGCAAGACCGGCGGCAAAGTCAAAAAGAAAAAGCCCAAGCCGTTTTATAAAAATATGTAAGGCAGCCACAACTGTCATTCCTGCGGAAACAGGAATCCAAAAATGACGATATCGTAGATTCCCGCTTGCGCGGGAATGACAAGGGGGATGGCAATGCCGAATGTACGACTTGAATGACACTATTTTAGCTGTCAGTTCTCCAACTTCGGGCGCAAGGGTAATTGTCCGCATAACCGGCCCGGAGACAATCGAGACCTGCAAGCAGATTTTCAACTCACCAATCGCCAACCACAAATTACACAGATTCCGGTGGATTAACTTAGATAAATCTGTGAAATCTTTAATAATCGAAGAAATCTGCGGAGTTGATGCCGAACTAAAAGTTGATGCGCAATTGTACTTATTCTTGGCTCCGCATTCTTATACCGGCGATGATATAGCAGAGATTCACATCCATACAAATCCTGCTGTTACTGAGGTCTTAATAGGTAATTTATTAGGCAGAGGACTTCGGATGGCTGGGCCGGGCGAATTCACGGCACGGGCGTATCTGAACGGCAAAATCGATTTGTCCCAGGCCGAGGCGGTGAACGAGATTATCGTAAGCTCCAACGCATTTCAATTAGCCGCCGCTGAGAAGCTTCTCAGCGGACGGCTATCCGAGACCACGGCAAAGGTACGCTCGGCGATGATGGATTGTCTTAGCTTAATCGAGGCGGGACTGGATTTCAGCGCAGAAGATATCGAACTGGAAACCGTAGCGGAAGTAATTGAAAGACTTCTCGGCGTAAAGGAACAACTTGAGCAGCTTCTTTCCGGGAGTATCAGGTACGAGTCTCTAATTGATTTACCGGCGGTGGGAATTGCCGGTGCTCCCAACGCCGGTAAGAGCAGCCTGCTCAATACACTGCTCGGTAAAGAAAGAAGTATTGTCTCGCACAAGCGCAAAACCACCAGAGATGTGCTGACCGCTATATGCACATTGGCTCATTGTAGATGCGTTCTGTTCGATTGTGCAGGTCTGGTGCTCTGCCCGGACCCCATTAGAGACCCAACGGGAAAAGTCTCTAACGGACCGGACAATGTCCTCGACGAATTGGCACAACAGGCGGCAATTGAGGCGCTGCGAAACAGCGCTGTGGTTGTATTCTGCGTTGACATATCAAAAGACCCAAGACCCAAGACCCAGGACGCAAGACGCAAGGGTCAAGACTTTGGTTTGTGGACCGAAGAGATTGGTCTGTGGTCTTTGGTCAGGAGTCTTGGGTCTGTGGGACTGATACCGGTTGCAACAAAATGCGATTTGGTATCCGAACAGGTGTTATCAAACCGCCTTGCTGAACTGAATGAATTGTTCGGTCCCGCACCAAAATCGACCCCCGCAAACCGCTTTTCATCCATGGATAACAAGACCGAGCACAACAAAGTGGATTTTGGTGCGGGATTTTTAGGAACTTCCGCAGAAACCGGCGCCGGCTTAGATTTATTGCGAGAGTCAATCGACAAAAAAATAATCGAGGTGGAACCTGGTTTTAAGACGTCCAAATCAGGCGCTAGCCCACTCTTCGAGAGCACCCAAAGCTCTGTTGGCCTTACCGCTCGGCACCAACAGGCTGTTACTGAGGCAATTGAGAACGTCAGTGAATCCATCGGTGAGCTGAGAGCCGGCAATGATGAGGTTACCGCAATGATGCTGCGGGCCGCTTACCAGGCCGTTTCCGGTATCGAATCCGCCACAGGCGGACACGTCGATGAGCAGATATTGGAGCAGATATTCAGTAGCTTTTGTATAGGTAAATAAGTCGAGCCATCCCCAAGCTCGTCCCGACTTTTCGGGATTCGCTTGAGGCTGCTACCCATTGATTAAGATGTTACAAAACACAATGTATTTAGAGGGTAAAGATATGAATTGCCAAAGGATAATTGCGGTAGTTCTTTGTGTTTATGTTCTCGCTTGCGTGGGGTGCACTTCTGAAGCTAAGAGTCCATTTTATCTTCAGGGCCCAGAGCGGGTTGTCTTCTTCGGCGACAGCATTACACAGAACGGTCGATATGTCGAGTACATTGAAACCTTTTTGCTGACTCGCTTTTGGGAGCATAGATTTGAGATAGTCAATCGTGGTATCAGCAGCGAAACGCTGTCGGGCACGAGTGAAATTGACCACAATCCTCCCAGACCCGATGCTCATAAGCGGTTCAGCCGAGACATTACGCCACTGAAGCCGGATGTGCTTGTATCATGTTTTGGGATGAATGACGGTAATTATCATCCGTTTAGCAAAGAGTTGTTCGCCAAATATAAATCAGGAGTTAAGCGGTTAGCTAAACGGGCTACCAACGAAGCGAAAACAACGTTAGTGATAATGACACCTCCGCCGTTCGATGCTTATCGCAAAAGAACATCAGACCCGGACGCCAAATACTGGGGCTACAAGTATGCGTTTATCGGCTACGATGATGTTCTTGAGCGTTACAGCCGATGGCTTTTGACACTTCGCAAGAATGGTTTTGTCGTAGCGGATGTGCACTCTGCGATGAATCGACACCTGGCGGAACGTCGGCAGGAAAAGGTTAGTTTCTACCTGTCCGGCGACGGTGTTCATCCGAACGCTACTGGACACTGGCTTATGGCCCAAACGCTGCTGCTGGCGTGGAATGCCCCGGCAGAGGCCGGCTCGGTAGAGCTTGACGCAAAGACCCGAAGGATTGTCCGGGGTGATGTGAGGGACTTAAACGTTCGGGAAGGCACAATCGAATTCGCCTGGCGAACGTCTCTGCCGATACCTGTGGACCCGCAGTGGGATGCCGAGTCTATTGCAATGGAGAAAATGGCTGAGCAGTTGAACAGGCATCGGCTGAAAATAACGTCTCTTTCCGATAAGCTGTATCGGTTGTTCGCTAACGGGCAAATGGTTAGCGCATTCAGCAGGGAGCAGTTAGCCAAAGGAATTAACCTGCTGGACTACGCTGAATTTCCAACGGTACAGCAAAGCCAGGATGTGCTTAAGCTTGTACAGCAACGGCAAGGGTTGGTGTATAAAACGTGGCGTCAAAGTATAAAATCAATGGATAAAGATTTGCTGGAAACAGTGGCTGAAAAGTCGGCTGAATTGAATGCCAGAGCGCGTGAGCTTTGTCAGCCGAAACAAATTACGGTGCGTTTGGTGCCGGTAGTGGTCTGTGATATGTGATTTGAAGAATCGTCGTTGTTTCTGTGACAGCGAAAAAGCCGGGGTGAGAAATCATCAAACTGTCTGGCTCCAGCTTTTCACAATTGCTGTTTCCAGCAATCTGTTTATTAAGGAGTCATGCAAATTCTATTTATTAATTGCCGATAACTCCAAACTGTCATTCCCGCGAAAGCGGGAATCCAGTTCATTATGTTCATATTATATGACCTACTTTCGGCAACTTTTAACTCAAATTGGTATTAAAAATTTGTTTTTGGTTAATTGTCTTTTGCTTCGAATTCAGCGTCGATTACGTCATCCGGCTTTTTTCTTTTAACATCACCTTCCGGCGGCGGAGGTGGTGCCTGCTCGGCCTGGTCGGCCTGGTCGGGTTGGGGCTGGGCGGAAGCGGCCTGTTTCTTTGCGGCCTCTTCGTAAAGCACCTTGCCCAGTTCCTGGCTGGTGGAGCCAAGGTTTTCAATGGCTTTCCTTATCGCATCGGCGTCTTCGCCTTTTACAGCTTCTTTGAGGTTGTTGACTGCATTTTCGATATTGCCGCGGACATCGGCGGAGACCTTCTCGCCGTGCTCTTTGAGCGTTTTTTCCGTTGAATAAACCAACTGGTCAGCCTGGTTTTTCAGGTCAACGACCTCTCTTTTCTTCTTATCTTCCTCGGCGTGGGACTCAGCATCCTTGGCCATTTTCTCAACTTCCTGGTCGCTAAGACCTGAACTGGACTTAATCTCGATGGACTGCTGCTTGCCGGTGCCGAGGTCTCTGGCAGAAACGTTCAGAATGCCGTTGGCGTCAATATCAAAAGCAACTTCAATCTGCGGGATGCCCCGGGGTGCCGGTGGAATATCGGCAAGCTGAAATCTGCCGAGCGTGCGGTTGTCTCTGGCAAATTCCCTTTCGCCCTGGAGGACGTGGATGTCAACGGTGGTCTGACTGTCAGCGGCGGTCGAGAAAATCTCCTTCTTGCTGGTCGGGATTGTGGTGTTGCGTTCAATCAATCTTGTCATAACTCCGCCCAGGGTCTCGACACCCAATGAAAGCGGCGTTACATCCAAAAGCAGTATGTCTTTTACGCCGGCATCTCCGGCCAGGACGGCACCCTGAATAGCAGCGCCCACTGCGACGACTTCGTCCGGATTGATGCTCTTGTTGGGCTCTTTAGCGAAGATGTCCTTTACGATTTCCTGGACTTTCGGGATTCTTGTCGAGCCGCCGACAAGTAATGTCTCCGCGACATCGCCGGGGTTCAGCTTTGCATCCGCCAGTGCCTTATGGCATGGGTCTTTAAGCCGTTCGAGAATGGGTTCTACGAGCGATTCGAATTTGCTTCTGGTGATGGTAATCTGCAAATGCTTGGGCCCTGAGGCATCAGCGGTAATAAATGGTAAATTAACCGTGCTTTCAAGCTGGGAGCTCAATTCGCACTTTGCCTTTTCAGCGGCTTCTTTGAGTCGCTGGTGAGCCATCGGGTCATCCCGCAAGTCGATTCCCTCGGTCTTTTTGAATTCATCCGCCAAGTAGTTTATCAAGACCGCGTCCAAATCATCGCCACCGAGGTGGGTATCGCCGTTGGTACTGAGGACCTCGAAGACATTATCGCCGATATCAAGAATCGAAACATCGAATGTTCCGCCGCCAAAGTCGAATATAGCGACCTTTTCATTCTTTTTCTTTTCGAGTCCATAAGCAAGGGCAGCGGCGGTCGGCTCATTGATTATCCGCTCGACCTCGAGTCCTGCGATTTTGCCGGCGTCTTTGGTTGCCTGGCGCTGCGAATCGTTGAAGTATGCCGGCACGGTAATAACGGCGTTGGTAACTTTTTCACCCAGATAATCCTCGGCGGTTTTTTTCAGGTCCTGCAGAATCATCGCTGAGACCTCCGGCGGCGTGTATTCCTTGCTCCGGACATCGACCTTGACCAGCTCATCAGCGGCTCCGGTAATTTTATAAGGGACAATCTTTTCTTCGGATGAGACTTCATTGTGGCGTCGGCCCATAAAACGCTTGATGGAAAATACTGTGTTTTCAGGATTTGTTACCTGCTGGTGTCGTGCAATCTGGCCGACGAGCCTTTCGCTTTTATCCGTAAAACCGACGACCGAAGGGGTCAGCCGAGAGCCGGAAGAGTTGATGAGGACCTTCGGCGCTGAGCCTTCCATCACGGCTACTACTGAGTTTGTTGTTCCTAAATCTATTCCAATGATTTTAGCCATAGTTATATTCCTTTCGCTATAAATTCATCTCATATACTCCAGATATGCAAAAGACGTGCCAGTTGGGGGATTATGTTGGTTTAAGCTGTTTAACCTGTTTGGATATAAGAAGTTAGATTTTTTTAGGATGATGTTTTGGTGTTTTAGGACGTCAATTTGTTGTGCCATTTTGGCAGATTCTGGCCACCTCGGCTTGGCCCCTACGAGCTGTTTAGATATTGGGTTTGAATTGGGTTTGTTTTTTTGGTGGCTGAAGGTGGTTTCATTTTCATAATCCTTTTGTGAAAAAGCGTTTGCGTTCATTTTGGCCTTTGAAGAAATTGGGTTTGAATTGGGTTTGTTTTTTCGGACTGCGAAATCACCTTTTTTTCTGTAATCCTTTGTTAAAGTTAAGTTTACATTCATTTTGGCTTTTCGGAGATTGGGTTTGATTGGGTTTGAATTGGGTTTGTTTTCACCAAGTGTCCAATTGGCAATATTTTCATAATCCGTTGTTAAAATAGAACTTACGTTCATTTGGGCATCCACAAGATTGGGTTTGTTTTGCATAAAAAGTAGGTGATTTGTAGAGGATTCTCGACAGATGTAGAGGGCAAGTAAGTGAAGAGTGAGCTAAAGTGCCTAAAGTGAGCTAAAGTTGGATTCTCGATGCTCATGATTGGTAATTCCCCTAAGGGTTTTCCGTTTCGCTCCAAGACTATTTACGAACGATGCTTTTTGGCGTGTATCTGCTGATACGAAAACGTGCGGTTCTCCGCTATATCTGTCGCCTGCTGGCGGTTTATGTTAGCCTGCTGGCTAACATAGTCGTATTATAACATATTTTCGAGGAAAAATCAACAATATTCGGCCAAAAGAGCACTTTTTTGGCCGCCTTTTTTCCTATTGAAATCGGAACTCTATCCCCTATAATCTCCCTAAAGCATGCGGAATTTCTTGCTTTGGCGGGAATTGAGGTTTGATCAAACTTAGGGGTTTTTTTGAAAAAGATTTTTGGGGGATGATTCACTCAAGATGCACTCCTTGTGCATGACGATATAAGGGGTAGTTAACAATTTTCTGTAAACCCTTATTACACAAGGAGGTGCATTATGTTGAAACGTAAAGCTCTAATGGAATCAATATCGTCAAACCTGCACAACTTTCTCAAAAAAATAGGCAATAATTTGTCAGTGCCGGACAAAAAGTTCCTGCGAGACAGCCTCATAGGACTGCTTCGGTGCGGCAAACCTATCGTTTGTCAAATGGCACGGCACCTGCCAAATCAACGCACAAAGTTCCTCTCACGACTGGATCGTCTCGAAGCACACCTTGTAAAGGATAGCGACTTTGATGACAAGGTCGAGGCCGCATTGCCGCAAGTATGGCTGGGCTTTATCCAGGATGATACACCCATTATTCTTGACCTTTCGGACATTGCCAAGCCGTTAGCAAAGAAGATGGATTATCTGGCTACAGTCCGCGATGGCAGTACCGGTAAATTGGTGAACGGTTACTGGCTGGTCGAATTGTATGCATCGTTGAGTCGTAAAAATCCCGTCCCTGTTTTACTGGAACCATTTAGTCATGAAGAACCTTACAGTCCGGGACAAAACCCTGTTGTTCTGGCCGCTGTTCATAAAATCTTTAAGCTTACAGATAAACGCGGTGTGCTGGTAGTAGATCGTGGATTCGATGGATGGGTGATGTTTGAAGATTGGTTGGATAACAAATATCGTTTCGTTGCCAGACTTGTGGGAAAACGGCATTTGCTGCGTTCTTTGGGCGGTTTTGAACAAAGCGAGGCTGGACAGCGGGTACCGATTCGAGCACAGCAACTTGCCGAACAAACACCAACTCCACATCGCTTCCACAAGCTTATCAAGCGTCACGGCAAACCTGCTCTTCGTATTACACAGATAGGATGGGTGAAAGTTCGTTTGCCTGGCCGAGATGAGGATCTGACATTGATTGTCTCTCGGCTTGCCGGAAACGATAAGCCAATGATGTTGTTAACGAATTTACCTGTGGAGAATCTTAAGGACGCAAAACGGGTTTTGCGTTTTTATATACGAAGGTGGGAATGCGAAGAGGGCATTCGTTTTCTAAAGAGTCAGGTAAGCCTCGAAAAGATACGAACATTTCGTTGGTCTGCGATTCGTCGCTTGGTTTTGTTAGCCGTGCTGGTGATGATTTATTTGGGCTGGCTTGTTGAGGCACATCCGACTATTTGTGATCGCCTGGTTTATCTAAGTCAACCGTTACCTGATAAGCCTGACTTTCTTTTATACCGTTTGTTAGGAGGCCTGACTGAAGCAATAAATACCTGCTTTTGGCTTCACAAGGATTTGTTGCGGAAAAGCTTAAGAGAAAACCCCTAAGTTTGAGTATTTTTGCCTTGATTTTCAATCCCTATGTGTGTATGATTGCATTTTGTTTTGCGACTTTATTTGTAAGAGGCGGTTGTTTTATCATGGGTGAGAAAAGAGTGTTTAGAGGGATGTTACATCACGTTATCTATCTAAGTGTGCTGGTAATTGCGGGCTTATGGGCCGCTACTCCGGTCAGGTCGGCACCGATTCCCATTGAGAACGCCTCATTCGAGGCCCCCGTTGTGGACCCCAACGGCTTTCCGGCGGTGCCCTACGTGGACCAGTGGACGGAGATCGATCTGGATACCCTGTCCAGCACCAATACCGGCGTGTTCGCCAATACCCCCGTGGGCGCCCCGGATCACGTAGTCAATGCCGATGGGAGCCAACTGGCCTTTCTGGGATCTCAGATTGGCAATGCCCTGGAACAGGACCTGGATACTACGTATAAGATAGGCTGCGACTACTGCCTGACCGTGGCAGTGGGCGTCTCCGGCCGATTCCCGCCGTCAAGCACTGAGCCGGTGGATACATTCGAGCTGGTGCTCTACTATCGCGACGCCAACGAGCCCGTGGACATTGTACATCTGGCGGTCGAGGCGACGGGCCTATCTGGGACCCAGTTGACGGACGTCTCGCTGTACCTGCCTATGGTGCAGGCCGGCGATGCCTGGGCGGGGATGGCCATTGGCGTGGCCCTTCGTGCAGCCGGGATGCCGGGCGGATTCTGGGACCTGGACCACGTACGGCTCATCGAGTCGCCGCCAGTATCGATTCCCATAGAGAACGCCTCATTTGAGGCCCCGGTGGTGGATCCCAACGGTTTTGGCGCATTACCCCAGTTGGACGGGTGGACGGAGGTCGATCTGGATACCGAGAATAGCACCAATACCGGCGTGTTCGCTAATACTCAAGCGGGTAGTCCCGACCACATCGTTAATGCCCACGGCAGCCAACTGGCCTTTCTGGGGTCGCAGACCGGCAATGCCCTGGAACAAGACCTGGATACTACTTACAAAGTAGGCTGCGACTACCAGCTAAC
>JAIVYN010000008.1:0-34300 GCA_048635425.1 Candidatus Aegiribacteria sp. | reverse complement strand
TATGAGGCCGAGGATTCTTAGTGTTTTGTCACATCTCAATTGATTATTGTCATTCCCGCGCAAGCGGGAATCTCACTGTCTTTCCATATATGAAACCCTTCGCTTCGCTCAGGGTGACAATTGGGTCATTCTGTTTGACCCTATTCGAACTCCTGCAGCAGCTTCAGTAATTTGCGGTCGAGCTTATGGCTGCGGAAGTCCTCGTACTCGACGTCTTTTCGGCCGGAGTCGAGAATGCCGAATGACCCGCGGAAGTTCCAGATAGATAAGCCGATGCCGTGGCCGGTAAGAATTTCCAGGACATCCCGCAGCCAGGCCAAAACAACCTTGTGGGGTGTCTTGTTATAAGCGCCGCCTTCGCCGCAGTGTACGCCAACTCCTTTTTTAGCAAGGTCGGCCCATTTCCGGTAATGCTGCTCCAGGCGTTTGCGGTCCCAGCCGTGTCCGGGCCAGGCTGGCTCGGGGTATCTATCACTATTTACCCACGAGGCCTTGTGATGGCTGATAAACATAGGCTGATATGCCCGCGTACTCTGGCCGATTCCGAGGTCGGCCAACTCCGGCGCAGGCTCATTACCCCAACTCATACCATCGGCTATGACTATACGGTCGGGATTGATTTCACGGATGGCCGCCACCGCAGTCCGGACTACACGCTCATGGTCGGCACGGCTCATACGCTGGCCAATGGAAGGCGGCTCATTGATTAAATCGAAGCTGAGTTTTTCTCTCGAAATACCCCGATAGCGCTTGGCAAGCATCCGCCAGTGGAAGCAGAATGCGTCGAGCGGCTCCTTGTCCTTCCAGAGGTTGAACGGCTCGGTGAATTCCCTGTTCACCGAATATCCCGGCCCGCGGTGAAAATTCAAACTGACGTGGAGGCCGTATTTGCCGGCAAGCTCCACAGCCCGGTCGAGCTTCTCTAACATCGGCTCGTAGAGCTTGTAGTCGTCTCCGTCTTCTATCCATAGCCGATAGCACATTGGAAAACGAACAAAGTCAAAGCCCCAGTCGCGCATCCAGCGGAAATCATCTTCCCGGAAATCGCCTCTGCTTCGCATTGTGAACATATCCAGCAGATTAAAACCTCGCCAGCGCGGCAGAGCCGTTTGCGCTGGTGACTTGCCAGCCTTTTTCTTCTTTGGCCGGCCTGCATACGCGGGCAGTGCCGCAACAGCCGCTCCGGCAGCCATTATTTTCAGAAACTCCCGTCGATTATTGTCCATAAGACTTGCCTCCTTTGGAAAACAGTGTGCAACTCCAAATTTGAACATTGACTGTTTGATGAAAATAGTAAATAGTAAACGGAAAATAATCAACAGAAAATAATAGAAAATGGCATTACCTATAGTAACAATAATTGGTCGGCCGAATGTCGGCAAGAGCAGTCTCTTGAATGCGTTGGCAGGTGCGATGATAAGTATCGTCGAGCCGACAGCCGGCGTTACGAGAGACCGCATCAGCACCTTCATTGGAAGAGACGATCACTACTTTGAGCTTATCGATACCGGCGGATACGGAATAGTCGATAGCGACCAGCTAAGCGAGCATATCGAGCAGCAAATCCTCCAGGCGATAGAATCGGCGCAGCTTGTCCTGTTTATGGTCGATATTCGCGATGGCCTGGTGCCGTTAGATAAAACAATAGCCCGGCTTCTGCGCAAGAACGACCTCGACGTCATCGGCGTTGCCAACAAGGCCGACACGGCCAGGATGTTCCCCGCCGCGGGTGAGTTTTCCAAATTAGGTTTCGGCGAATTCCTGTGCGTTTCAGTAAAGAACAATCTAAATAAAGCGGTACTGCTCGATAAAATCTTCGACAAACTTGCAACTCTGGGGCCGGGAAGGCCGGCAGAGCCGGTTATGAAAGTGGCTATCGTCGGCAAGCGAAACGCCGGCAAAAGCACGCTTGTAAACGCTATGGTAGGTTCTGAGCGGGTAATCGTCAGCGAGACGCCGGGCACTACCAGAGACGCTGTCGATGTGCGGTTCGAAAAAGACGGCAAGACCATCACCGTCATCGACACGGCAGGGATAAGAAAGAAAAACAAAATGGCCGACAGTATTGAGTTCTACAGCTACGTTCGTGTGACGCGGTCTATTCGGCGTGCCGACGTTGTGATGTTTATGATTGATGCTGCCGTGCCGGTCTCGCAGGTCGATAAGAAATTAGCCAGATTCATCGCAGAAGAACACAAAAGCTGCATAATAATCATCAACAAATGGGACCTGGCCAAAGATTCGGCTGCCACCGATGACTATCAAGAGTATTTGACGAAACTGCTGCCGGGCTTAAAATATGCACCGATAGCCTTTACCACGGCAACCGAAGCAAAGAACGTCCAGAGCGTTCTGGATTTGGCGGCGGAAATCTTCAAGCAAACCACAATGTGGATACCCACTGCCAAATTAAATAAGGCCTTCGAAATCATAAAACAAGAAAAAATCGGCACGGCCAAAGGCAAAAAAAAGGGGTGGCCAAAGATTTATTACGTTACGCAAATTGCTGTCAATCCGATTACGATACTTATGTTCGTAAACAGGCCCGAACTGTTTGAAGAAAACTATCGCCGATTTATAATAAACCGGTTAAGAACCATGCTGCCGATAGAAGAAGTGCCGATAAGACTTTTGGCCCGACCGCACAGGAAATAGTGGCAAAGAAAAAGTCGATACAAAATACGAGGTACAATAAATGGACACACTTCTGCTGATGCTGGTTTGTGGAGGCGGGTATCTGGTCGCTTACCATACTTACGGGCGATTTTTAGCTAAAAAGATATTCAAACTCGACAAAAATGCCCCTGTGCCGAGCGTGGAACTTCGGGACGGCATTGATTATGTCCCCGCCCGTAAGGGGATAATCTTCGGACATCATTATACTTCGATTGCCGGGACAGGACCGATTGTAGGCCCGGCTATAGGAATCATCTGGGGCTGGCTGCCGGCTATCATCTGGGTGTTTTTGGGTTCCATCTTTATGGGGGCGGTGCACGATTTTGGGGCATTGGTGGTCTCGTTGCGAAACGAGGGCAAGAGCTTATCAGAAGTCGCCGCCAAGTATATCAATATGCGTGTGCGATTTATATTCTTTGCTGTTGTATTTTTGAGTCTGCTGATTGTTATCGCGGTGTTCGGTGTAGTAATTGCGTCAGTCTTTACAAGGTTTCCCAGTGCTGTCGTTCCGGTCTGGCTTCAGATTCCGATAGCCATGGCGCTGGGTTTTGCCGTCTATAAAAAGACCGCCAACGTTGCCCTTGCGACGACAATAGCAGTAATCGGAATGTACCTGTGCATTGCTATAGGCAGTTTACTTCCTGTCGAGCTTGGCACATTTTTGGGGATACCGCCCACGGGACTGTGGGTGATAATCCTGCTGATTTACGCCTGGGTGGCTTCGACACTGCCGGTTACAACGCTGCTACAGCCGAGGGATTATATCAATGCCTGGCAGCTATTTATTGCTATGGGTCTGTTGGTAGCCGGCACAGTAGTAGCTTCATTATCGGGTAAACTGCCTTTGGTGGCGCCTGCCGTGAATAGTGAGCTGCCGGCAAATACGCCGCCGATTTGGCCTTTTATGTTCGTGATAATCGCCTGCGGTGCCATCAGCGGATTCCATTCGCTGGTCGCCTCCGGCACAAGCTCAAAACAGGTCTCCAAAGAAACCGACTGTCAGTTTGTAGGGTACGGCTCCATGCTGCTCGAAGGATTCTTAGCGATGCTGGTTCTGGTCTGTGTCGCAGCCGGTATCGGAATGGCTCTGAAACTCGACAATGGAACAATTTTGACCGGCCAGGCCGCCTGGCAGCATCAGTACAGCACATGGATAGGAGCCAAGGGATTGTCCGACAAAATAGCGCCGGTAGTTATCGGTGCGGCCAATATGATGGGCAAACTCGCGATACCTGAGGCGGTTGGAATTACACTTATGGGTGTATTCATCGCTTCGTTCGCCGGCACGACCCTCGATACTTCGACGCGAATCCAGCGTTACGTGATAAGTGAGCTGGCAACCGACCTGCGAATTCCGTTTCTGGCCAACAGATGGGTGGCGACCAGTTTCGCTGTGCTTACAGCGGCGGGGCTGGCATTCGCCACGGGTGCAGACGGAACAGGGGCAATGAAACTCTGGCCTTTGTTTGGTAGCGCAAATCAGCTCTTAGCTGCTCTGGCCTTGCTGTTGGTTACACTTTATCTAAAACGCAAGGGCGGACTGAAGTTTATTGTTACCGCGGTGCCGTGTCTGATTATGTTAGTTATTACAAACTGGGCTATGGTCAAAAACGAAATGATTTTCATCAACAAGACCGACTGGCTTCTTGTTATAATCGGCGGTGGGATTTTTGCATTAGCGTTGTGGATGACAATCGAAGCCCTGATAGCCTTTTTCAATCCGGCCCGGAAGGCGGAGCCGGGGCGGAAGTTAGACGTATCAGCTTGAATCTCGCTTCTGCCGATTTCTGCGGATTTTTTAGCTTAATTTCATTTTTGCGGACGAATTCTTCAGGAAAATTGTAAACCACCTTTCTCGGTTGCTCCTCCTCCGGTCCTTTTTTTTTGTCTTCGTCAAGAATATACAGGGTCATCTGGAATGGTTGATTCTCATAGGCCTGTTTGGCTTCCGGAGTAGCTAATATAGTAAAAGGACCGACCACTTCGTTATAATTGATTACGTCCGGTTTGTATTCGCCCACGAGGTTCACACTTAGTGTGAATCCAAGCTTGGCTTCTGTTATAGTGTGCTCGCTTAACGAGTCCGCTTCCGGCGACATTTTGATTCTCACGTCAGTGGTGGCTTGCCTTGTCTGGCCTGCTAATACAACAAACGGCGTTTTTACGGCAACCGAGCTTCTTGCCTGCCCGATTTCAGTTCGTGTCAACTTAACCTGCGCTGTGAGCCTGCTATCTGCGGGTACATACATATCAACTTTCGCCGGGTCAATACTCTCAACCTCCAAAGGAGCTCCACTTTCATCAAAACACTCGATATCCAGTTGTCTTTCGACAAGCTCAACAACATTGACATCAATTATCTCCGGCTCGCAGTCTTCGACCGTAAGGCCGCCGAGTTCTTTTATCTTTTCGCTCCTTCTGACAAAATCCAAAACGGTTAGAGTGTGCGGGCCGGCAGTAGTCATTCCTTCCCGGACAGGGTCCAAAAAGAAATCAAGTGCCAGCGAACCGTCATTTAATTTTCGTCTTACCTCGGTGATTTTGGAGGCCGGACCTTTGAGGACAATATTGTCAATCGAAGCCGATGGTTTATTATCGAAGCTGACCCAGAGATTCGGGCTGAAAGCTACATTTATTGTGGCCTTGGGGGCGGTGTATTCTTCATCCAGAGCCAGGTCAACCCAGACCCAGATCAGGACCGTCAAAAATATCACGATTGCTATCTTGCCGTATTTAATCTTTCCTATCATCATATTGCGTATCACACTTGCCTCTGCAATTCTCGTCGCTCGCACCTGCGGTTACGCGAGTGCAGGTGCAAGACGAGGCATCAGGTATCCGGTGCTACTCTGCGAAGTACTTACTACTCTGCGAAGTCGCTACGTAGCACGAGTCGCTACGAAGCACGAGTGCAGCTCAATTCACGAAATCACGTTTGCAAGATGCTTTCTCAACGCAGATTCGTCTATATTACGCGTAATTTTGCCGTCTTTAGCAAGAGAAATGATGCCGGTTTCCTCGCTTACCACAAGACAGGTAGCATCCGAGCCCGTCGTTATGCCTATAGCTGCACGGTGTCGCGAGCCGAGCTCAACGCCGCCGATACTGCCGGCCTCGGCCAAAGGCAGCTGAACACTGGCGGCAACCACCCTGTCGCCTCGTATTATAATGGCCATATCATGAAGGGCCGTACCGGGGTGGAAAATGGTCCTAAGCAGGTCAGCCGTTACCTTGGCATCGATTCGAACTCCGGTTTCTATGAATTCGCCCAATGCTACACGATTTTCTATAACAATAATGGCTCCGACTCGAGCGGCGGAAAGCTCGGTTACAGCGGTAATTAATTCTTCTACGGTCCTTGTTAGCTGCTGCAACGAGCCTGCCCAGAATCGCGGCTGGCCAAGTCGCATAAGCACTCTTCGAATCTCCGGCTGAAAGGCGGCCACGGCAATAACCAGAACGCCAATCAAAAAACCCTTATAAAGGTATCGAAGCCGAGCGAAGTCAAACTGCCGGACGAGCAAATTTGAGATGAGCACCCCGATAACAAGAATAAGTATCACGCCTCGGAATAATCTTTCTCCGCGAGTGCCTTCGAGGAAGTCCACAATCCAGTAAACCACCAGGCCGATAAGAATCAGCTCAATACCAACAACCCACCAATCATTGTTATTGGCCACGCGGCGGAAATAATCAATGAGCATTTCCACTTTTAATTTCCTATTGAATATTGACTATTGACTATCGCAAAAAATTAGAAATCGAAATCAATAATAGATAGTAAATAGACAATAGTCAATTGTCAGGGTATCCTTTTGTCGGTGAGCTTGCTGGGCTTATCAAGAAGCATAAGCGTGTCTAAATCTGCCATCATCTGCTGTTGATTAATCCGCAGAGTGCGTTGATGTCTTCTGCGTCCTTCAGCGGCTGTCTCACCCGGCTGTTCGTAAGACCTGCAGCCGCAGGGCAGAAAAACAAAAACAAACAAAACAATAGCCAATACTACTCTGCGAAGCAGGTCGCTACGTAGCACGAGAATCACCTTGCCCCTGCTTCCGCAGGGGTAAATCCGTCCCCGCAAAAGCGGGGACACAAAAAAAGAAACGCCTTTCATCTTTTCTTCCTCTTTGAAATCACCTGTGCCTGCGCAACCCCCGTTCTTGCTTTCGCAAGAAAACACGGGAATGCAGGCAAAAAACTATTCGCTCGCACTTGCCTGCACCTGTCTTTAACGCAGGCACAGGTGCGGTTACGCCAGTGCAGTCGGCACAAAACAGAACTTCAACCATTTATTGATTATAGCAACCGCTGAAATTGTTGTCAACCCCGCCAAAATTTTCTGAAGTGTCCAGGCAATATTTTGACCTCGCGGCTGTACCGGCGTATAATAAGAATGATAATTGATAGCCGAAGCAGGTCCCATCCCGCGATTTATCAGGGCACAAGACATCTGCTATGGTGTTTAGGGGCTTTGGCTCAGTATCAATAGGAAATCACAGGAAGGACGGGACTAATTTAAGGGGGTAAACTATGAAACGCAGCAGAATCAGCAGAGTCATGCAGATTTTAACAACATTGCAGGCGGGAAAAAGCTATGCCGTCAGTGATTTGTCGAAAATGTTCGGAACGAGCCGGCGAACAATCTTTCGCGATTTGAAAGAGCTTCAGGCTATCGGCGTGCCATTTCACTACGACGCCAGGACCGGCGGCTATACCATAGAGCCTGAGTTTTTTCTTCCACCGGTAGATTTAAGCCTGCAAGAAGCACTGGGTCTGCTCCTGCTGGCGCACAAGACAAGGGACCAGATACAAACGCCGTTCAAAAACTCAGTTCTTTGGGCGGCTCTGAAAATCGAAAACAATCTGCCGGCCAGGATAAGGCAATATTGCAATACAGCGTTACAAAATATCTCAACCAGGCCCTGCGCCCAGGCACCGGTCACGCATTCCGCCGGCCTTGACAAAACCTTCGCACAGTTACAGCAAGCTATCGTAAAGAAACGCAAAGTGAACATCCGTTACCATTCGCTTTTCGAGGGAACAATTATTGACGTTGAGCTGAGTCCTTATCATTTGCTCTATAACAAAAGGGCGTGGTACGTACTGG
The DNA here is from genome assembly GCA_048635425.1 of Candidatus Aegiribacteria sp. Classification (GTDB taxonomy): domain Bacteria; phylum Planctomycetota; class Phycisphaerae; order Sedimentisphaerales; family Anaerobacaceae; genus NIOZ-UU13. Next base: position 26,517 of record JAIVYN010000008.1, on the reverse strand, counting down.
GCCGCTCCAGTCTGCACAAAAGCGTTCGCACTTTCAAGCTTAACCGCATCAGGGAGCTAACAACCACCCAGAGATGCTTCGTGGACGGCGAAAAGTTCGATGTGTACGATTATCTCGGCAGGGCCTGGTCAATGATACCGGAAGGCAGAATCTACAATATCAAGCTACGGTTCCTGCCCAAAGTTGCTAATAATGTTGCTGAGGTACAATGGCACAGCACACAAAAAGTTGTTCGCAACAGTGACGGCTCAGCCACCGTAGAATTTCGCGTGGACGGCATCGGGGAAATCACTTGGTGGATACTCGGCTACGGCGACCAGGTCCAGGTGCTCGCGCCAAAAGAGCTCCGCAAAAAAGTCCTCGAAGTTGCAAAAAACATGGTCAAGCTTAATGAGAAAATCTGATTAGTGCCAGACTGTTCTAATCTATCCCCCCTTCCTGTCCGCATAACTACGGTGGCCGACATTGTGCCATACAGATTTGCTTATCCGTTTCCAATCGGCACAACTTACTCTTAATTTTCTTGCAATATTGTCCGAGCAGATGTAAAGTAAAACAGTCTAAGAAACAGATTTACATGTAAATTTTAATAATGCTTATGCCAACGTAGCTCAACGGTAGAGCTCTGGTTTTGTAAACCAGTGGTTGTCGGTTCGAATCCGACCGTTGGCTTTTTAACTTTTCGCAGGACAAGCTGTCATTTCACTGTCGGGCTTTTATAGGATTTTTCAGTTCTACCCAGCAGTACACGGCTGGTCAGACCACACAAAAAAGGCCGGCTAAGAACCGGCCTTTTTCACCCACATCAAAATAACAGCAGTACTAAAATTCATACTTCATGCCCAGGGTAACCCAGGTCTCGTCCGAATTTTGATTGATGCTTTTGTCCATTGTTAACTGGTGATACACTCCCGGAGTAAGAGTTACACTCTCGGCCAGCTCGAAGTCCGTTGCGATGCCAAAGACGGCATTTGACCAGTCATGGTCCACAACTCCACCCCTGGGATCCACGCCATCGTTGAAAACAAACTCCGAGTGCAGTCTTAAAATCTGCTCGGGCACGTCAGGCAGAAGCCCCTCTATGGGTAAGGCGTAGTCTAACATAAAGATATGGGCAAAGCCTGAAGCATTTCCACCCACTGCCGAACCGCCCTCAGCCGGCCACAGCTTGACAAGACAGTAGGTCGGGACTAAGCCTTCTACAGGTAAAATCTCGGGCCAGGAAAGAACTGCGTGTATTTCCTGCAAGTCTGCAACCTGGCTGCTCATATCCGGGAAGTTATAATACACCCATCCAAGCATATACTGTGTGGCATAAGATTCGTCGGCGAAAAGGGCGTTCTTGTAGAACAGCGTATAGTCCCAACGTTCTGTAGACTCGTGTCCGCTTGAATTGGCCCTGTGGCCTTCGACGCTGACACCAAAGCCCGTGCCAAACAAATCCAGCATAACCGACGGCTGAATTGCGCTCTTGTCGTTGTAAACATCGATGCCGCGCCAGAGATACTTACTCTGATAAGTTACATCGACCGCCCCATGCAGCTCGTCCTGGGCCCGCACCGGAACAGCTGCAGCCATTACAATAATGGCAACAAACAACACTATCTGTTTCATAACAATCTCCTTTCAAAAAACCGTATTTCTCTATAAATCCCTGCTACAACCTTATATTCATAAACCCCATAAAAGACCTACCATTTGCCGCTTTTCCTCATTTCCGCCTTAGGCAGATTCTCAATGTCCTTGAGATACTTTTGCAGCTCTTCTTCCGGAAGTTCGTATTCGACAAGTTTACCGGATAAGAAAGCGTCGTAACCGGTAAGGTCCATCAGGCCATGCCCGCTGTAGTTAAACAGAATGACTTTTTCTTTGCCTTCTTCCTTTGCTTTCTCAGCCTCATCAATAACGGCGGCAAGCGCCTGACTGGTTTCCGGTGCAGCGATAGCTCCCTCCGTTTTAACCCACGTCATAGCTGCATTATATGAATCCAGTTGATGGTATGCCCTTGGTTCCAACAGACCTTCCACGATTGCCTGGCAAACCAGTGGTGCCATGCCATGATATCGCAGTCCGCCGGCATGAATTGGGGGTGGTATAAAAGCATGTCCGAGCGTGTACATTGCCAAAAGTGGTGTCGTACAAGCTGTGTCTCCAAAATCATAAGCAAAAGGTGCACGGGTCATAGTTGGGCAGGCAGTCGGCTCAACCGGAACGATTTTAATATCGGCACCATTGATTTTATCAGCAACAAACGGGAAAGACAAACCTGCAAAATTACTGCCACCCCCGGCACAACCAATAACGATGTCCGGCAGTTTCTCCCCTGCCATCTCCAGCTGCTTCTTCGCCTCAAGACCAATTATTGTCTGATGCAGCAGGACATGATTCAACACACTGCCTAACGAATAACGGGTCGTACCGGACGTATCGGTTACAGCTTCTTCAATAGCTTCACTAATAGCTATACCCAGACTGCCCGGCGTATCGGGCATCATTTCCAGCACTTTCCTGCCGGCATTAGTCTCATTGCTGGGGCTGGCAATGCAATTGGCACCCCAGACCTGCATCATAATCTTCCGGAAGGGCTTCTGGTCGAAACTTATTCTGACCATAAAAACCTTACATTCAAGCCCGAGTAACTGACAGGCAAAGGCAAGAGCGCTGCCCCATTGGCCGGCACCGGTTTCGGTCGTTAATTTCTTCATGCCGAATTCCTTGTTGTACCAGGCCTGTGCAACCGCAGTATTGGGCTTGTGGCTTCCAGGCGGACTGTAGCTCTCGTCTTTGTAATAAATTCGGGCAGGGGTCTCTAAATACTTCTCAAGATACACAGCCCTCTTCAAAGGTGCAGGCCGCCAGCGGTACAAAATATTAAGAATACCTTCCGGGATGTCTATCCAGCGTTCGGCACTGACTTCCTGCTCTATCAAATTCATCGGAAATACCGGGGCAAGCATATCCGGCGAAATAGGGTTGCCGTCTGGGCCAAGAGGTGGCAACAGCGGTGTAGGCAAATCCGCCGCCAGATTATACCATTGTCGAGGAATATCACTTTCTTTCAGTTGGATTTTCTGTTCCATTGCTTATTCTCCAAAATCGACCATTTCAATACTGAAAACACAGGAAATAAAGAATATAGTCTGACAAGAGCCATACGTCAAATAAATTTAGAAAGTTTTTTTCGCAAATCCGGGAAAACTTAACGCTCCACGCTTCCCTGTTTTTACGCAAATTCTTTTCTGAACACATCCCAAAGGGGATTATCGCGCCGCCGGATAAGCTGTTCATGCCCTTTTCCCTGCTCGCGAGCTTCCCAGTACTTCCAGCCTAACTTCTCGACACCCAGCTCGTAGTCCATCCCGTCCCAATCACCCGACCGGTACGAATAAAAGGCCCAGTGCCACCGGAGAGAGCCTGATAAATTGCAGCCCCAAGTCACCAGCCGACCGAAACCAATCTTCAGGTTTCTTTCCACCATCCCCATTAGCCCTTTTGCGCTGCACGCTCCAAAACGCGAGCTTTTCATCAGACGCCGCCGACGCGTTTACGACAAGGAGCACCAACGCCGGTAAGCAAATATGCCGAAGTACTTTCATCGCTTCTCCTTAGACCAGCAAAATCGAAAAATCTCAACTATATTCGTTAGGGACAGTCACCGTTTCCTGTGGACTGTCCAAGGCCAATAATAGGTGGCTATTCGATTATTCTATTATTTCGCTCTGCCTGCACAGTCTAAGGTCAAACAAAATACAAATGCAAACCCGACTTTACCTGTCTACGCCCGCACTCTTTATTCCGCCACAGCACTTCTTGTATTTCCTGCCACTACCACAGGGACAAGGGGCATTGCGACCGATTTTGGGTGACTGTTCTAATATAGGCATCGGAGGTGAAAGGTCTCTGATGTCAGGTTGGGCAGACAAGTTTCGCTCCATACGCCGAAGATTGCATTCGGCAATATACCGCTGCATAGCTTGCTCGTCTTGCGTATCTACCCCCTCGGCTCTCGCTTGCATCATAAAACTCTTGCCCATCCCCCAATACTGTGGATTCATGCCATTAGCAACAATTGTGTCAGCCCAGCCACGGATAGTTTCAACTAAACCGGAAGTATTGGCTAGTATGCCTTCAGATTCCAGCCACCTCATAAAAACCTCGGTTACGGGGGCTACTTTTTCAAACAAATCCCTCTCAGCAGTAATCTTACGAGGGAACACCTCCAGCAACACTTGTTCCAGCGTGTATTCATCAAGTTTCTCCGGGCTTCCATTTGTATATGTCCAGGCATACACCAGTAGATTATATATGATAAAACCTGCATCCTCAAAGAGTTCGGGGTCTAATTTCCCCGCTGCCTCCGATTCCATAAATCTGCCGGTAAACTCCTCGGCCCACCGTTCGGGGTCCTCATACTCTCTGCTGTCTTCTCCGGCGTACCATTTTTTTGCCATCCGCCATCGCGGCTCAAGCCATTCTTTAACTGGCTTTTCCCACAAATTCGCCGGAAGAGTATAATCCAAACGGCCTTTTTTTAAGAGCTTTAAGGCATCTGCATAATCACCGCTGCAAAACGACCTCGCAGCTTTCTTTTTCAAGCGCCGTAGAAGCTTGCCACACTCATCGTATTTCATAGCAGCTATAGTCCAGGCTGCATTGATAGCATCTATCGGCTCAATCTTTCCACGGTCCGCCTGGGTCAATAAGTCCATACATGCCTGGATTACGCGATTACGAACTTCAGTGTCATCGCTTTTTGGAGCCAATTCTGTAAGGCCCCACAGGTGGAACCACGCCCCTTCATTATCCGGTTCTGTAGCTATCGTATCCAGAACAACCGGTAGAATCACAGGGCCCATTGAGCCGCAAGCTGTCGCCAAAACCTCCATCAATAAGTCGTCATCTTCGTATCCGGCTTCAGCCAGTTTTTCAACTAAGAAGGTGCCAATTTCACTGCGTCTCTCATCGCTAAGCTGCGGCGCCGACAGGGCGAATATAGCCGGAACATAAAACTCTTCGTAATGTTCGTGGTCATACCCGGATTCTAAGGTTTGCTCGTACAATTCGATAAGTGCATCTACTACCGATGGATCAACTACTACCTCTGCGGCGAACTTATACAACGCCGACCAGGGGATATCTCCTTCTGTGCGTTTTAAGGCCTCCCAAGGAAGTTGTGCGGTTTTATCTTCCATTGTGTTTTGCCTTTTAGAAAATCCGTTTTGAACCGAATTCGCAATCTCTTGCGAATAGACAGCTCAATAGCTTCCCGGCTTAATTTTAGTGAGCATCAGAGTTTTATCAAGGGTGTTCTGTGCTGATATTCGAAAAAACTGCCGGAGCAGATATGGTACACAGAGGTAGGCGCTCCGATTGGCCGCAGCGCTGCCATGTCTGAGTCGCTTGCATGCTCCTGTTGGATTTTCTTCATTATCTGTCGTCATTCTTATAAGAGATGAAAAGAGGAAGTGACATCTTCCACTTGATTGCGGAGAGTCTTAACCCGAGTGTTACAGCAACCGAGGCAATGGCCGCAAGGCCCTGGTTTACCGGAGCGGCCGAAACGCCTGCGAAGGTAATTGCCCCGCAAAGAGATGCCGTAGCATATATCTCACGACGCAGAATCAATGGAATTTCTCCCGACAGGACGTCTCGGAGCATGCCGCCGACAACGCCGGTCATAACACCCATGACTACGGCAATGCCCCAGGAAGTGCCCAGGTCCAAAGCCTTCTGCGTTCCCAATACCGTGAACACAGCCAGGCCGAAAGCATCAGCCACTGAAAGCAGCTTAGGTGGTAAGCCGCAAAAGCGGACTAAGAAAAAAGTTACGACCGCTGTTGCTACTGCCACCAGAAGATATATTGGGGCTGAAACCCAGAAAACAGGGCCGGCACCCAAAATCAAATCCCGAAGTGTGCCGCCTCCCAGAGCTGTAACTGTCGCCAGGACGACAACCCCGAAAAGGTCCATACGCTTTCTTCCGGCAGCTAACGAGCCGGTTATCGCAAAAACCGCAACGCCAAAGAGATCCATCACATACAAAAGAGTCTGCATTACGGCGTTCTCCAAATCCAACTATTGTTTATATGGTTTCTACATAACACACAGTTGATTACGGCCTTTCTAAAGCGCGAAGGATTCTTCTGCATTCCGGCCAACGCATCAAGGCAAATTCGCCCGCTCATTCAGAAACGTCACGGCGCCGGTTGCAAAAACCGGACACAGACTGGCCTTGCGATGGAGACCTTATGCCCCGTCGGCTCAAGCGCACCGGTTTTCTGGTTTATCCGAAAGACGACGACACTGTCCCCGCCCTGGTTGGCGACGAGGCAGAACTTGCCCGTCGGGTCGATGTTGAAGTTCCGCGGCGTTTTGATATCGGCTGTCTCGTGCTCGACGAAAGTCAACATCCCTTTGGCCGGGTCAACCCGGTAAACTACAATACTGTCGTGCCCCCGGTTAGAGCCGTAGAGAAACTTCCCGCTCGGGTGCACGCGCACCTCAGCGCACGAATTTGACCCGTCAAATCCATTCGGAAGCGTCGTGATGGTCTGTATCTCCGTCAGAGCGCCCGAAGCCGACTCGTAGGCAAAGGCGGTTACCGTGCAATCGAGCTCGTTGATTACGTAGGCGTACTTCCCCTTCGGGCCGAAGGCAAAGTGTCGCGGTCCGGCACCGGGCCTGACCTTTGCAAACCCGGGGCTATTGGCGACAATTGTCCCCTTTTCAATGTCCAGCCTGTAAATCATGACCTTGTCGATTCCAAGGTCGGCGACGAAGGCAAATCGGTCGTCCGGGCTGACGTTTATCGAATGTGCATGGGGCCCCTTCTGGCGCCTGGGGTTCACGCTGGAACCGGCGTGCTGCACAAAGCCGATCGGTTCTCCGAGTCTGCCGTTGGATTTGATAGGAATCACCGAAGCGCTCCCGCTGCCGTAGTTGGCAACGAGCACGTTCCTTCCCGCATGGTCGATACTGACGTGGCAGGGACCCGCGCCGCCCGAGGGCTTTTGGTTGAGGAGCTTGAGGCCTCCCGTGTCACTATCAATCGCATACGCACTGACACTCCCAGCTCCGCCGGATTCACTGACGGCATACAGAAACTTCCCGCTGGGATGAATCTCGAGAAAAGATGGATTCCTGGCCTCAGCCGCAAGAACCGGTTCGGAGAGTTTTCCCGTCTCCAGGTCAAGCGCACTGCGGTAGATCCCCTTACTGGAATTTTCTCCCCGCGACGTATAAGTTCCGAAATAGACGGGGAGTGATTTCGCGGTAACTGTTGAAAACGCCGCAAACAAAAACGCTGCTGTAATAAAAGCTTTAATGCCCATACTCAAACACCTCCTTAGAATAATGTTTAATATTGAATATTAAGTCCTTCGCCGCCCGCTATCTGATATCGAACCAAAAGCTCAGCGGCGCGCCTTATTGCATGTCTTCTGTAGCGCTTAGTGCAACAGTCGTGTTCTTAAGTCGTTTTTTGTAGACACGAACATAGTCCACCTCAAATTTTGCCGGAAACTTCGTATTTGAGGGATTACCTCCAGCTAAACCGCCGATGGCGAGATTCATGATTATGTAGTGTGGCTGCCGGAATGGATTCTTTCCCTCTTTGTCTTTGTTGAACGTTTTCTTGAGGTCGATCGTGTTCAGAAGTATATCGTCAACATAGAGTTTTATGCTGTCCACATCCCAGTCCATCCGCCATATATGGAATTTCGTGGGCCAGTGGGGGTCGTTAAAGTCGGTGATAGGTATTCTGATGCCGTCCCACTTGGGTACCCATCGCTTCTCTGTGCCCCAGGCTGCATTTGCCAGGAGCATGCCTTTATAGTATTCCATGATGTCAATCTCGCCGTTACTCGGCCACCGGCCTTTGATACCTAACGTCCAGAAGGCAGGCCAGAGGCCGGCACGAGTGTCGATCCGGCCTCTCATTACGAAGCGTCCGTACATCCAGTTGTGCAATCCTCTGGTCGTAAGGCTTGCGGACGTATATCCATAGTATCTCCTGTTCTCTCTCCAGCTCTTGCTATTGGGCTTGTGACGGGGGTTAGGTTTGCGTTCGCGTCGGCCCTCAATGATAAGCAGACTATTTTCGCATCGCGCATTATCCGGCTGATACCACTGGAGTTCCTCATTCCGAACGAAGCCGCGCTCATAGGTCCAGTTGCAAGGGTCCGGCCGACCATCTTTGTCAAATTCATCCGACCAAACCAGCTTGTATTCAGTAGATGACTCATCGTTCTGCTTGACTTCCCCCAGGGAGGTTGTCGCCTGTGCTATGACTGTTGAAGCCACAATAAGGATTAGATATAGCATTACAAAGATGTGCCTTCGCTTCATAGTACTCCTTTCCATTGCTAAACTACTGATTATATGATTTCCGTATAACACTCGGCATGAGCCGCGAGCCTTAGTCCGTCGGCTCGATGCCGCTGTTCGGCAAAGTTACTCCCACTTCTGCAATTCGATGATGTTTCCCTCGGGGTCGGTCAGATATACAAACGTGATTCTGCCGGCACCGGGGATCTCCACAGTGACCAGCTCGCCAACACACCCACCACCTGCTGCGATCACCGCGTCTCTGGCCGCTTCGACGTCGTCAACCTCGAAAGCAAGATGCGCAAGGCCTGGACGATTGATTGCTGTTTCCGGCCGCTCCTTTGCTCTATTGTACTGGAATATCTCGAGCGTGGGCCCGTCTTCACCATAACCCGGGAGACGCAAATGAATGCCGCGGACCTCAGCACCGGGCACACCTGTACAGCGTTCGACCCATTCTCCGGTACCGGCCCTCTCCGGAGGAACTGGAATGCAGCCAAGAATCCGCTGGTAGAATTCAGCAAGCTTTCGCCACTCCTGGGCAACGATGTTCGTGTGTTTGTATTTGGCCTTAATCATTTTCCCGCCTAACAATGTTTATATGGTTTCCATATATCGAAAAAGATCACCGGCCGCGTTCCGTTGCAGCGATTGGTTATATTTTTCACGGTAATGATTTAGTATTGAGTGCTCTTGGATGTTTAGATGGTATTCCATTGTGATATATTTCATTTTCAGGTAACTTCATCATCTTACTATTGTGGGTCCAGCTTGGGAAATTATTCGTGCGATCATCATCCGGGAATTCACGATAGAGAATTCCAGGAACTCCTCTTTCAAGGGATTCCAATGACCCATCTGGTCTGGCAATACAAGTTGGCCATGATGAATAATGGCCGGATGAATTACTGGCAATTACCCACATTAAATTATCTGAGGCTCTCACCCTGATTTCCGCAGGTATGATTTCGTCTAATATAGTTTTCCCTTTGTGGTGCGCGTTATAAAAGGAATGAAACATTATTTTTACATCTTTATGTCTATATATATTATACATTTCCGGGAAACAAGAATCATAACATATTAAAAAACCTAATTTAAATCCTTTTAACTCCAAAACTGCTATGTGATTGCCGGGAGTATAATATTTTAAATCACCTCCTGTTAACATTGACTTGTCATAACGATCGACAATCTTTCCTTCGTTTGAAATTATATACAAACAATTTAAGGGCTTTTCTTTTTCACTAATGTAATGAGCTGAGCCTAAAACAACCCAAATATTATGCTTTTGGGCCAATGACATAATATCATAAGTTTCAGCTCTTAAGTCATCCCAATCAAAATCTTGAAATGATGGTATATCTTTGGGCGGATATCCACTAAGAGCTGCTTCCGAAAAATGAACGATATCAGCTTTATTTAGAGCCGTCTCTTTGATGAATCTTTTAATATAATTTGCATTGCTCTTAATATCTCCTGAGACAGGAAATTGGCATGTGGCTACTTTAAATTTCTCTTCAGAGATGTTTTTTCCACTAAAGCTTACTAAAAATACGACCGTCAATAAGAAAAACTTCGATAAAAGTAATATCACACGTTGCATTGTAAAACCACAAGAATTATTCTGTCTCAATATATTGCTAATGTCTCTGTTCATTCTATTTCCTTCCCGTCATAATAAATATAACGTTAGAGTTGAGCGGCGCGCCACCAAATTTTAACTTTAGCCGCATACCGTCATCGCGTCCGCTCGAACGACTGGTTAAGGGTACCGCTATTGATGCCGCTACCGGCCAACGACGGCGATGCACTCGATTTCGACCCTGGCATTTAGAGCTAAACCACTTGCAGCCATAGCACTTCTCGCCGGAGGCGCCTTCGGAAAGTAGGTGCGATACACCTCGTTCATGTTCGGCCATTCGTTGATCTCGGCAAGGAACACAGTGCATATTATCATCAATCTCCGCCGCTGAATTCAGTAATGGGGGTCAACTGTACTTTTCTGAATTCAACTTCGGAACCTTCCGCCTGCAGGGCAATCCGGCCTTTTCCCGCGGTACAATCAAAGCCGTGATTGACAAGATCATCATTGACCCAAACCATAATGGAGTTGTTGAGGCATTCAATAACCATAGTATTCCATTCGCCGACGGGTTTTTCGGAGTCATCAGTCAGATTGAGAATTCGACGTTTCTTGCCTTCTATTATACCCCACTCCTCTTTAGGCCCGCGCCGCTGCTCCATGTTGGGTACACTGATATCTTCGACAATGCACCAAAAGTCGCCTGCGTTCTTGTGGAACATTTGTACTTCAATAGATTTGGGAAACATGCCGTACAGGGCACGCGGAGCTGAGGCGTGAACAAGAACGCCACAGTTTCCAGGCTTGCCGGCAAAACGGTATTGAACCTCGAGTCGGTAGTTCTGATAGACCGCATCGCTAATGAGGTGCCCATTGGGCTTGCCTAAGCTGACGAGCATGCCATTACGGACAATGAACGGGCTTCTCACATTTGGGTCATTATCCATCTTGGGAACATCGACGTGCCAGCCGGTTAAGTCCTTGCCATTGAAGAGATTTTCGGATTGACGTTGAGGCAGAGATTGGCAGGATAGAGTGGCCATTGCAATGATGGATACGATGATGAGCTTTTTCATAATGTCGTCCCTTTCTTTGTTAGATGTCTTCAGGATTTTCTATATCACGTAACGATGTATATATGGTTTCCGTATAAAACTCCTTACCTCTCCGAGCCTCAGTATAACACCCCTTTGCCCAAAGTCCATAAGTAATCCCTTGAAAACGACTTACTAATTCCGGGGACACCATACTTAATTCCAGCCGACCTCTGCGTCCCAAAGCTCCGCAGTAATTCAGCCCACCCGCTGTCCTCTATCAAAACCTGTCATTAGCAAGCACAACTCATCGAAAAATGTACCGTACCCCTTTAATTCTCCTTCTATAGCTTCTTGGCGACAACTGCAAATTCCTTGCTTTCCGAGTCGAATGGTGAGCCTGCAACATCTGAATATAGCTTCTCAACTGCAAAGCCGCACTCCACAAATTCCCTCTCCAGAGCTTCGGGGCTGAAATACTGCAACCAGTTATAAACGATTCGTGTGCGTGATGCTTCGATAATCGTATATTTGTCAAGAACCACCTTTTCGCTCTCGTACTTGAACGTATTCACAAATCCGTAGTATTTATTCGGCGACCAAAAACCATTGAGGAGATTAGCTTCGTACATTGCTGTCTCTTCTCGCTGGTCAAAGGCCGTCAGAGAATACACGTCGAGAAGAACAGAACCGCCTGGCTCCAGGATTGTGTAAAACTTGCTGAGCATCTTTTTTCTCTGAGTGGGACTCAGCGCGCAGAAGTCGCACATGATCATCAGGATCAGACCAAAACGCTCATCTGTTTTGAACTCCAGATAGTTCTGATTTTCATAGTGGATGGACAGCCCCTCCCTGGTTGCGACTTCCTGTGCGTACTGAATCGACCTCTTCGAGAAATCTATCCCGGTCACATCCGCCTGCTTTTTAGCCAGCCTCGTCGCATACAATCCCGGGCCGCAGCCGAAGTCTGCAATCTTCGTCCCAGCTCCGACGTTGAAATAGGAGGTTATCCACTCGGCCGATTGGTCGATAAATGCAGCATTTCGCGATGAAAGATCGATTTCCTCGTTTAGGTGGCAAGAGAGCATCTGCTTCGACGTATGCTCATCCGTCCAGAGGTCGCTCGCCGTGTAGAACTCAAATGGCTTTGGACGGGTGGTTATTTTCTTCAGTTCCTCAAACATTTCATCTCCGACTGTTTTCTTTACACAGAACGCAAAGTTCTCTTAATTCCGGGAACACCCTACTTAATTCCAGCCGTCCTCTGCGTCCCAAAGCTCCGCAGTAATTCAGCCCACCCGCTGTCCTCTATCAAAACCTATCATTATCAAGCACAACTCATCGAAAATTGTACCGTACCCCTTTAATTCCCCTCGGTTCCTATTGACAATTCATCTTCATTCCAGATTTGGCTTAGCGGTGCAGATTCCACCAGATCAATTCCACCGAATTGTTCGATAATCTGACGCATAGACAGTATCAGTGCTGTCACATCCTGAGAAAGGCTAGGATCTACCCGCGAAGAAGGAACTGTCGCAATGAACACCTCCAATGCCTTGCACAGTTCCCAGGCGATGCGAAAAGCCCCCCATGACGGTTTCGTTCCTGAAGTACGATCCCATGTCAAATGGACAAGTCGCTTACTGATCAGATTTACCAGAGAACCGTCCTGAAACTCTGCAATGGCTGGTCTTGCCCTACACCAGTCCCGTTCGTCATCGAAGAAATCCTCTGCGATGATATCTGATGGCCGTGGGTTGTGGCTGTAAAGGAAATGGCATAGGTTACGTGTGGCCTGTAGGAACGAATCCAAGAAAGCATTTGATATCGCCCGATCTATTGCAGCACTTGCAATGGTTACCTTGCTTTCGAGTAATAGATCAAGCATATTACCCATCCTTCCGACCTCATAGACCACAGAAACCGAGGCGCGCATTAACTCCTTCGCGGAGCGATTAGCTTTACTTCTTGCCATTTTAAATGCTCAGTTCTTCATACTACTCGCCGTCATCGGTACTTGTGACACCGGTACGATACTGCCCAACGAACAAGCTAACTAGTTTAATAGGGACGTTTACGTATTTATGTTACCTTATTCAGTTCTTTTACTTTTGTTTATTTACAGCTTCAGCCTGCTTTTTCTTCTTTGCACCTTGGGCCTATTTCTACTTTTCTGTCGACCTACTGCTCATGAACGAAGCCTAAAAATATAAACGTCCCTAATTATTTCAAGTTGACGGGATGGTTAGGCGATCTTTTCCAATTCATCTTTCCAAACATCTAATGCACCTAATACGGATTGAAATCGCGCTTCACCCGGTAACGAAAGCTCAGTTAATACACCGGATAATGGGTAATCTAAATCAACGGAAAAACCAACGGATTCAAATGCTTTTTCAATATTTTCTCGTCGTTTATCTTTCTTGCTCGGATTCCACTCGTTGTTATGCTTCCAATAGTTCGCTGCATGATTAATTATTTGAGCTTTTGTATTTCCACTAGAATGTGATGGACCAATAGCCAATGCATTCCTCTTACTGACTCCCAAATTACCACACACTGAGGACATAAATGTCTGACACGCAACAAACCCTAGACCAGTAACATGTTCAGCTCTATCGAAATACCCGAGACTATCAGGGTCATCAACTTCTGAACACAACTGATAAATTTTTTCGATTTGCTGATCTATTAATTGAACTAACTCTTTTAACAGTTCAAGATCGTATTGTATTAGTGCATTTATCATGCGTAATTTAGTAACCGCCTAACTATGTATATATGGTTTCCGTATAAGACGCCGGACCTCTCTGAGTGTCCGTATAACACCCCTCTGCCCAAAGTCCATAAGTAATCCTTTGGAAACGGCTTAGGCCAGTTCTCCTTCTTATTAGGTCTCTTATATGGTTTCCGTATAACATCCCAAGCCTCTCGTCGTTCAGAGGGAGTCTACCAGGCTGCGAACACTCTTTCCGCTTCGATTCAAGATGTGCGCTTAAATCATCGTCGTTGAGTTAGACTCCGTCCCTGTCGGCGAGCCGACTTCCACACTTTTGACTTTTGCATTTTAACTTTTTTATTCCCAATAGCATCGTCGTCGGGCAAACTCTACCCTCGTCAGCTGCATACCAACATTGGATGCTTTTGTAGCAACATTACTGTGCCTACAAAGCAGAGATCAGAAGACTATAGCCGCGTAGCCGACACTGTCGGCGCTTGCGGTGCCCATCTGGCGGAGCATTACCTCGTTACTGTTGGCGTGGACAAGCAATAAACCCTCTGTTTTTCCGATTTGTTTTGCGGCTGCAATTGCGGCGGCCGCGGCGCCCGCCCCACAGGCATTGCAGTTCTCAGCGGCGTCGGCAAGCAAACGTTCCGGCTCAAGCTTCAAGGCTAAATCAATAAACTTTTTGTCATTGACACTGTCGGCCCATTTTAAAGCGTCCTCACTTACGCCCATCGGCGTAAAGCCGTAGCGCGGGCCGTAATGGGTCAAATCGGTCGAGCCGATGCAAACGATTTTCTTGTGCTCATCTTCGTTGATAATCTGGCCAATAGAGTTACCCAACGCTACGGCCTGCTCTCTCGGCGGAACGATAATGGGCAGTATCTTCGCACCGGGGAACAGATACTGCATAAACGGGACCTGCACTTCGATACTGTGCTCGGCCCTGTGGGCGCTGGCGTCGCTGACGACTGGGCCGGCACTTAATACGGCATCGGCCAGCTCTTCGTCAATAGCGACCTCGCCGAGCGGCGTTATCCAACTGCCCCTGTCATAAAGAGCCGGTGATTGGCCAAAGTAACCGTGGGCAGCCCCGAATATCACAAAGGTATGAACCTTTTCGTGCTGTTGCTTTATAGCTAAGAAGACCAACGCGGCCAAACTGCCGCTGAAAGTCCAGCCGGCGTGCGGAACAATGCCGGCTACTATCGTTTCAGGCAACGGCTCGCTCAGCGTCCTGGCATCAAGGCACTCGTTGATTTCGTCTACGCAGGAGTCGTGCTGGCCCGGATAAAACTGACCTGCGACAATGGATTTTCTTTTTTGCATCTTTGGCACATCCTTAACTGATGCATGACTCTTATTTCAGATTTACACCCGATTACAGAATTTTATCCCGTTACACCCTACGCAATTATTTAAACTTGCTTTTTTGGGCACTTGGCCATTACTATTACCGCATAATTTGAGATTGTGTAATATTGTAACCTGTTAAAAAGAGAAATCAATATGGTATCTGAAAAAACATCTCCTGTGGCGGTAGTGATGGGCTCAGACAGTGATATGGTCGTAATGCAAAACTGCATCGAACAGCTCGGCTATTTTGGCATTGAGCCGGCGGTGCGGATAATTTCGGCGCACCGTACGCCGCAAATAGCCGCTGAATTTGCCCAAACAGCAGCTAAAAACGGGATAAAAGTAATCATAGCAGCGGCGGGTATGGCTGCACATCTGGCGGGCGCCTTGGCAGCGAAGACGACACTGCCGGTCATCGGCGTGCCGTTGATTTCAAGCTCCGGATTAGAGGGGATCGATGCGCTTCTGAGCACACTACAAATGCCGCCCGGCGTGCCGGTGGCAACTGTGGCTATCGGTAAGGCGGGGGCGAAAAACGCCGCTATATTGGCTGTGCAAATCCTGGCATTAGATGATAGTAATCTTCGCGAAAAATTGGCTGATTTCAAAAAGGCCCAAGAACAAAAGGTGATCGATAAAGACTCGGCTATACAATAAAATCGGCAGCCTATATTAACAAAAATCATAACAAATATTTTCCAAAATGGGGGAAAATTGGGGATTGTCCCCTTCGAAATTGGGTTTGTTTGGGTTTGTTTTTTTGGGCCGTAAGGCGGTTTCATTTTCATAATCCTCTATAACATAAAAGTTTACGTTCATTTTGGGCATTTTGGAAATTGGGTTTGTTTATTCGGACTATAAAATCATCTTTTTTTCTGTAATCCTTTGTTATAAGTGAGTTTACATTCATTTGGGACTTTTGGAGATTGGGTTTGATTGGGTTTGAATTGGGTTTGTTTTCACCAAGTGTCCAATCGCTTATATTTTCATATATCTTTGTATAATAAATATTTACGTTCATTTGGGCATCTTTAAGATTGGGTTTGTTTTGCATAAAAAGGGGTGATTTGTAGAGGGTTCTCGACAGATGTAGAGGAGAATTTCGTCGGACGGTTGCGCAGCTCGTTTCGGTTGCGTTAAGCGTGTTTCGTACCGGTTATCGGGGTAACGGGTTATCAGGCAGTGATTATCAGGGTATCCGGTTATCAGGGCGACACCTTCTTTCTTTTTGAATATTGACTATTAACTATTGACTAATCTAGATCCCCGACTACGACATTCGAGGACAAGCTTGGCTGGGCTGGCTGACTCTAAGTCCTTGTGGCTTAGCCACTTACGACATGCAGGGAATGGTAAAATCCAAAATTCTAAGCTCTAAATCCTAAACAAATTCAAATTATACAAATTTAATGTTCAAAACCTTGTCTGGCTTGATAAATGATGCTTTTTGGCGTGTATCTGCTGATACGAAAACGTGCGGTTCTCCGCAATATCTATCGCCTGCTGGCGGTTTATGTTAGCCTGCTGGCCCCTAAGGGGCAGGCGAACATAGGTGTATTATAACATATTTTTTGTGAAAAATCAACAGGAAACGGCCAAAAATCTCCGAGACTTGACACTGTATTCCTGGTGCAAGATGCTCGGGAATCACCATCCACTTTTCTCTCTGTGTTAGCTCAGTGTCTGCGCGCCACCAATCGTAAATCAGGCGTTCGGCCCGCTGTCGGCCAACAGCGGCCTTGTTTTTAGCCTGTTTTTCCTGTATTATTGGTTCTGCCAATAATATCCTCTTAGATGAAATCGACCCATGTATGCCCGATCATAAAAACACAGATGGGTTGACATGGAAATGTTCGCTCAATTTTCTTATATGTTCCTTGCTAAGAGCGCGGTGTCCGTTAAGAATGAGACTGCCGAGAGAACGATTACCAAGTAATCTCCCCAAGTCCGAAGAAGACATATTATGCTGTTCTATTAGAAATTTTAAATTCCCAACAGGGTCATGTTTATTCTCAATACGATATTTTTGGGCCTCATAATCCGCTATAGTGTTTGCCATCTGCTTCATGTAATCGTTCTGATCTAAATTGCGATTAGGCACTCTCATTATTGTCTTGAGAGCTTTCAATGCTTTTTCATACTCTTTTTTTGCATGGATTGGACGCAAATCATACAGGCCGGTAAGTAACTCAATCCATACGTCAGGAATGACGGTTTCTTTAACTTTAGTTTGCGGTGTCATAGTTTATCCTTCCATTTATTTTTACTGTATTCAGAATGAGTCATTACAACTTCGACGACAACTATAGTCCCAGAAAAGTCGATTTCTGTTACTAACCGGTACTTGTTGCCTCCTATATCGAAAACTACATAATAACCACTTTTCGTTTTGACCATGTCGACGGATGGGAAAGACATTTTTAGTTTGGGCCAACTGCTCCAGTTTGTTTTGCTGGTAATATCAAGCCACCTCTCAAGCGGTTTTTTTGCAGGATTATGTTTTTTCCAGAAATCCTGCAACTTGTCTTTGCCCACTACCTGCATAGTTATAGTATATCAAGCTGGTTACATTATGTAAACAGTCTTTTTGATAATTCTTAAAAAAATTCTTAAATCCTTATTTATGGAACAAAAAGTTGGATTTTTATAATTTACAAGCGGTTAAAAATGGTAAAAATCGCTGTCCTGCGTAAAAAATAGAATGAAGGCGAAAAAGCAGCCCCCGGCCCCCTGTTATAGGCCAAGGTAGTGGTTCTCGGGGATAAACTCCAAAGCAAGTAAGCACACACCCCCCGGCAGAAGAGCCGTGTAAGTACAACCGGGGATAAACTCGGGTAAACTCAGGGAGTAAAAAAACACTCCCTCTATAATTAGAGCTACCTGCACTTTTGATGCGAAAAAAGTCCTCGAATATCAATTCGTGATTCTCGTAACTCGATTTGGGAAAGTAAGTTAAAAACTTTTTGAAAATTTTTATTTTTGTTCTGAGGTATCAGCGTTTTTGATTGAAAACACGGAATTTTTACCTATTTTAAACCACGGATTTCACGGATTACACGGATTTTGTTTTAGCCACCCCCGACAGAAAGTCAAGTGAGCTAACATCGAGGGTAAACTCCGGGCACAGAGAGCTATTAGCCACGAATTGACACGGATTAACACGAAGTTTTTTTAGACAGGATTGACACTGTTTTTTTTAGATACCCCCGGCCCCCGGCAGAAAAGCAAGTGAGCACACACCGAGGGTAAACTCAAAAGCAAGTGGGTGCTTCCGGGGGTAAACTCCAGGATTGAAGAACCCATTAGAAAACAGAAGGCACGATGCAAAAACAGTCATTTTCATCTTGTAAATTTCAATTCAATTGTGTAAATTTCTCATTACTGAGAGAGGACATCTTTGATTAGCGGTTTATGTTTTGGGCGGTTGTTGTAAAAACGGACTTACATATTGAAAAAGAACACGTGTTATGCGGACAGTGAAACGGCTATGGTTTCTTATACGGAAAGCATATAATCATAGTAGGCAAAGAAAGGAAGGCTATATGAATCTAAGAGACTATTATCTGAATGTGTTTCGAGGCGATGTAGAAAAGATTAGGTTCCGGCGGGGGTCAGAGGTAACCAATCCCAGTGATTTCTTCTTTGACAGAGAAGAGTGGAAAAATGCGGTTCAATTGATGGAAGACAATGAGACAAAGGCATACTTCATCTTTTCTATGTGCATTACTGTAGCTCCCGATCAAACGATGTATACATATTATCAGAAACATTATGGTGATTTCAGGAGACTTACACGGTACCCTAAGTTCGGATGGTGTGGGTTGGGTCCACACAACGAGAACCCGCTATTATTAATTCAGTATGCCATAGAGGACAATGCGGTAGATTCAAACTACATTGGGAGGATGTCAAAAGATGCGGCAGAGTTGTTTGTTGATGAAATATTTGACTTTTTCGTTAACCACATGCCTGAAGTTGACCCAAAGGAGTTTATTGAGAACTTTGTGAACGATAACAATGTTGCTACGATAAGTTCGCAATCTAACTTGGTAAAAACATTCATTGATTACATAAGAGAATATGTGAATAGACTCTAACAAATCGCTGAACCTGACCGCGGAGAAGCGCCCCGTGGCCGGTGAGGTTTTTCGTTATACGGCATGTGTGCCAGCGTTTGGTTCTTATACGGAAACCATATAATCAGTAGTTTGCTGAAGGAGACAAAATGGCAAACAACATACCCGTAGGTCAAGCAGTGTCTATACGTGAAGCCGGAATGAACGAATTTTGGCTACAAGATCAAATCTCTGACAATCCTACCTGCCTTGGTCTTGGGGAACTCGAAGTTCTCGCAAAAGAGCGAACACAAGCAAGCGGCGGTCGCTTAGATATTCTTCTTAAGAATCCTGAAGATGACACCATGTACGAAGTCGAAGTGATGCTTGGCGAAACTGACGAGTCACACATCATCAGAACCATTGAGTATTGGGATAACGAGAAACGTAGATGGCCACAACGAGAGCACTATGCTGTCCTTGTGGCGGAGTCAATCACCCGTCGCTTCTTCAACGTAATTCAACTTCTAAGCTACTCGATTCCCATCATTGCGATTCAGGTCAGCATTGTTGAGTCACCAACTGGTCGGACATTGTTTTTCACCAAAGTTTTGGATACCTACGAGGAGATTGATGACGGAGCGATCATTCCCAATGAAACGCATGATGAGCAGTTTTGGCAATCCAAGGCTGCTTGGACACTCGATACAGCCCAAGCGCTATACCAAGTCGTCTGTAACCAGTTTGACAACGCTGAACTTAACTATGTAAAGAACTACGTTGCGATAACCGTACACAACAATAACTACTTCTGGCTACGCAAGCGTAGCCAAGGTAAATCACTATTGGGATTTAGGATTTCAAATGAACTCCTTGATGAAGCCACTGGTCTGCTGGATCAAAACAACATCCCATACGTTCATAAGACAAAGAAACTCCTCATCACTGT
Organism: Candidatus Aegiribacteria sp.; assembly: GCA_048635425.1. Lineage (GTDB taxonomy): Bacteria > Planctomycetota > Phycisphaerae > Sedimentisphaerales > Anaerobacaceae > NIOZ-UU13. The sequence goes on along the minus strand of JAIVYN010000008.1, from coordinate 6,488 downwards.
GGACAAATCCATCGTAGAGAAATATCAGGAGGTGTTTGTGTCTCTTGCCAAGCTCATAAAAAGAACATGGCAAAGGTAAAAAAATATTAAGGACATCAAGCTATTAACGTCTGAGGCGAGTGCACAGAAAATGTTGACTTTATTGAATAAAAAGTGGGTATGCTGTTTACCTTAATACATATTCTTGGCTTCTATCTTATCTTCATTGGAACATGGCGTCTCGCAACCGCGACAACTAGCGCTCCTGTTGGGACCAAATCATTCATTTTAAGGGATGAAGAGCGAGTTTACAATCCTTTGACGGATCTTTTCTCACCTCACAAGGTCTTAATTTGGATTTGTCAAACAGTCAAGTCCTTTAGGAGACCTGGACAATATACTAGTGCGGTCATATGCCATAAGAAATTCAATTGGTGTTTGCTATGGCTCTTGTTCGGGATCGCTGTTCAGTTTGTTTGCGGCTTAATGAAATGAGCAAGTCTGCAACATGCTGTGAAAAAACAGAGACAGCCAAATGTTAAGTTGTTGGGTGACTAAAGAGAAAACAGTGAGTGTCCAGAATAAATTGAAGGAAAATAACCGATGAAATATTCAGATTATCTTCAGAAGCGGTTTAACTATTTACAGACATGTGATGCTTACATAGAGGAGAAATTAGAAGACGCAAGGCAAGATTTGGTTCGAAGAGTAAATGGAGATGAGTTAAAGCCGCAAGAACCTCCTTTTAAACAAGATCTCTTCGAAATAGAAGTGGTAACAGATACATTCAGATATTCAATGCTGGTAGCCACATGCACATTTCTTGAGGAATCCATTAGATTCATCACTCGGCAGCTCATCGCAGATTATGAGGAGAAGCTGAAGGATGCGAAGCGTGGGAGTTGGCTCAGTAAGCACTTGGAGCTTCTTGCCTCATGTGTTGATCTTGATATTAAGTCTATCGAAAGACAGAAAATAATATTCGAGGATGTTATCCTTGTTAGGAACACAATTACGCACGCATGGGGAAGAGTCGAGGCCAGCAAGTCCCCCGAAAAACTGCGTGCCATCGTTTCTCGTCACGATTGGGCCAATATCAGCAACGATGGCTTTTTAGTCCTAGACGACCAGGCTGTACCAGATGCTATGCTAGCGGCAGTGGAAATCGTTGAGAATATTCTCCAATTGCCTTTGACTGATTCAATAAAATTTTAGAATTCATTGGTGCGAGATATCGCACCATACCCTCTTTTTATTCAAAGTGTTGCGAAATATGACCCCGCCCACAGGTGGCGGGGCTAACCAATAAGGAAAACCCTGGCTGTGCCAGGGTTTGTTTTTTAATTGACCCCCAAATAAATCCTTCGACCTTGCTCAGTACAGGTTTGAGGGGTAAATATTTGTTGAAAAGGGATTTCATAATTTGAGGGATTTTCCTTGACGGGAGAGTAGTTGATTTGGTATAAATAAAACTGGTAAACCCAGCTCCTGCTGCAGGGGCTGGGTAAAGCTTGTGCCCACTCAGTCGGGCATCTTTGGGAATCGAGGTCATCGGGCCTGTCTCGTCAAGTCGGAGCGGGGCCGAGCCAAGACGAGCGGGCGCAATACTTGTAGTTTGTCTATTTAGAGGAGGAGTTATTATGTAAGACAAAGAGCAGCCGTGAGAGCGTTGTGCTCGCACCCCCGTGCTTTCTTGCGAAAGCAAGAACGGGGGTAACGCGAGTACAGGTGCCTGGCGGTTATGCTTTTTTACAATTCATTTAACAACCTATATTTTTTAAGGAGGACTATTATGTGTAAGAAATTGATTTATTTGGTCTGTTTTGTTTTGGTGCTGAGCGTGGCCCTGACGAGCGCGGCTAAGGCAGAGCTCGTCGGCTGGTGGAGGCTCGATGAGGGCTCCGGGACTATTGCCACCGACCTTAGTGAGTATGGCAATGACGGAACCCTCCAGAGCGAGCCGCAGTGGGTGAATGGAAAATTTGGAAAGGCTTTGCAATTTGATGGCGTCGATGACTATGTGGAGATACCACACGCCGAGATCTTGACGGTGGATAATGAAGTTACGGTGATGGCATGGATAAACGCCGAAAGGCATGGCGGCCCCGGTACCGAAAGCTGGCAGGGGATTATTTCAAAGTCTAATAGTCCCCGGTCGTATAGTCTTTACACTGAGGCCAGTGGTGCCCTTCATTTTAGTACAACATCGACGGTAATTAATGATTATGTTGGTACTCTGAGCTCGGGTCAAGTACCGCTCAATGAATGGGTACACGTTGCTGCAATAGTAGTAGATGGCGGACACGTCTATTATATCAATGGAGAACCTGCCGGCACAAGCGGCTCGGACATTGTCCTGCCGGGGACAGATGATACTTCTCCTGTTGTTATCGGTAGAACCGGAGAGGGCGCCGCTCGCAGTTTTCTTGGGATGATTGATGATGTTCGCATCTATAATGAAGCGCTTACTCAAGAAGAGATTCAGGTCATTATGCTGGGCGCAGGAATGCCATATGCATTCGGCCCCTCTCCATCGGATGGTGCTCTCCATGAGGATACATGGGCGAGTCTGAGCTGGCGTCCGGGAGATGACGCGGCCTCACATGATGTTTATTTCGGCGAGAATTTTAACAATGTGAACGACGGCGCCGAAGGCACATTCTACGGCAACCAGACCTCGACGTTTTTTGTTGTTGGCTTTCCCGGATTTCCTTACGCGGACGGACTTGTTCCGGGCACGACCTACTCCTGGCGGGTCGATGAGATTGAGGCAGATGGTACTACGATACACAAAGGCGAAGTCTGGAGCTTTATGGTTCCCCCTAAGACCGCCTACTACCCCGACCCTGCTGATGGCGCCGAGTCTATAGACCCGAATGTGGAGCTTAGCTGGACTGCTGGTTTCGGTGCGAAACTTCACTATGCGTACTTCGGCGACAATTTTGACGATGTGAACAGTGCTACCGGAGGTCTGCCTCAGGGAACTACGACCCATACTCCCGGCACACTTAAATTTGCTAAGACTTACTACTGGCGTGTCGATGAGTTTGATGCCATTGAAACTTATAAAGGCGAGGTCTGGAGCTTTACTACTCAAGGCGGAGTCGGGAGCCCGGACCCGTCTAACGGCGCTGTGGATGTAGAGCATACACCGGTTCTTACCTGGTCGCCGGGAGTCTATGCTGCTTCGCATCAGGTGTACTTCGGCACAGATAAAGAGGTCGTACGCAATGCCGATACCGGTTCACCGGAGTATAAAGGCACCGGGGACCTTGGTTCTGAAAGCTATGAACCCGAAAAACTCCTGTGGGATATTACTTACTACTGGAGGATTGATGAGGTCAATAACACCAATCCCGACAGTCCGTGGACAGGCAATGTCTGGAGCTTTACGACAGCCAACTTCATTGTCGTAGACGATTTCGAGTCCTACAATGACCTTGAGCCCGATGACCCCGAGAGCAACAGGATATTTAATGCGTGGCTGGACGGATACGGCATCCCGACAAACGGTTCTTTAGTTGGTTATGACACTCCTCCTTTTGCAGAGCAAACTATCGTTCACGGAGGCAACCAGTCGATGCCGCTTTACTACGACAATAGTGTTGGGTACTCTGAGGCGACTCTGACATTGACTTACCCGCGCGACTGGACCGAGAATGGTGTTAGCACACTGACGATTTGGTTCACGGGCGATTCGGCTAACGCTGCTGAGACTTTGTATGTTGCTCTCAATGGCAGCGCTGTGGTCAATCACGATAATCCAAATGCAGCGCAGATAACTACCTGGACGGAGTGGACTATCGACCTGCAGGCATTTGCCGATCAGGGCGTGAACCTGGCCAATGTCAATACGATTGCCCTTGGTCTTGGTAACAGGAACAATCCGCAGGCTGGTGGTTCAGGTACGATGTACTTCGATGATATTCGTCTGTATCCTCCGCCGCCGGAGCCGGCACCGTAAGCCGGGATTTGGCAATTAAGATTGCGCGGTTTATATCAGATTAGTATCACTTCGGGGCCTGTACTGATTGATTCGGTACAGGCCCCTTTTTAATCGATAATTGATTCAGCCATAAGCGGATCTCCGCTCCGTCAAACGACGCCGGATCTTCGATATCGCTTCGACCCTTCGGCTGCGCTCAGGGCAAGCTTTTCCGCTCTGCTACAGTTTGCAATTATTGATTCTATTTGAGGGTATTGAAAAGGCATCCGTAATTTGAGGGATTTTCCTTGACGGGAGATGGGCTGATTTGGTATAAATGAAAATAGTAAATCCCGTCCCTGCTGCAGGGGCCGGGTAAAGCTTGTGTCCGCACAGTCGGGCATCTTTGGATTCGAGGTCATCCAGCGGGCGCAATTTCTGTGGTTTTGCGAATAGAGGAGGAGTTATTATGTAAGACAAAGAGTATCCGTGAGAGTGTTGTGCTCGCACCCCCTTTACTGTCTGCGAGGAGCAGACAAGGGGGTAACGCGAGTACAGGTGCCTGGTGGTTATGTTTTTTTACAATTCAATTAACAACTTATATTTTTTAAGGAGGACTATTATGTGTAAGAAATTGATTTATTTAACTTCTTTTGTTTTTGTGCTGAGTGTAGCCGGCAATGCCGCAGCCCAGCTTGACCCGACGTCTGTTACTGATGGTCATGTCTATCAGTTTGAGAATGTCGTTGGCGACGTACCTGATGATTCAGCCAATAGCCATACGGCCAATCTTATTGGAAGCCCCCAGGTCGTTGATGGCCTCAAAGGCAAGGCGTTACAGTTCAACGGGACCAGTGACGGCGTTCATATCCCGGATGCAGCTACGGTCAACCTTAGTACTCACCAGAATCGTACGGTTGTTGCGATTTTCCAGGCTGCCGATGTGACTAAATCGGAGAAACAGGTCGTCTATGATGAGGGCGGAACCACCCGAGGGCTCTCCATATACGTCCACGAAAGTCTGGTCTATGCCGGAGGATGGAACTTGAGCGATTATACACCGGAATGGACAGGTACATTTCTCTCTGCCCCGGTTAGTTCCAACGCATGGTACGCTGTTGCTATAGTCGTCAGAGACGGTACCGCAGCCCAGGAAGACGACAAGTTTGAAATGTGGATGGACGGAATCCTCATCGGTAAGGGGCCCGGCGGTCAATTGCAGAGCCGCTCGAACGACTGCGCCATCGGGTATGCCAATGCACAAACAAAATTTCATGACGGTGATTTTACGGGCGGCGGCAGTTACTTCGAGGGTACGGTTGACGAGATTTGGATCGTCAATGCTGCACTGACGGAAATCGAGTTAGGTGGTTTTGCGGGTAAGGTATGGCCTTATGCTTTTGGCCCCACGCCAGCCGATGGAGCCTTGAGTATGGATACATGGGTGAGCCTTTCCTGGACGCCGGGAGGTTTTGCGGTCTCGCACGATGTTTATTTGGGTGAAAATTTTGACGAGGTCAATGCCGGAGCAGAAGGCACATTCATCGGTAATCAGGCCGGAACAGAGTTTATTGTCGGCTTTCCCGGATTTCTTTATCCGGACGGCCTTGTTCCGGGTACGACATATTACTGGCGGATCGATGAGGTCAATGATGCCGAGCCCAATAGCCCGTGGAAGGGCAGCGTCTGGAGCTTTAGTATTCCTCCCAAGACTGCATACTTTCCCGATCCGGCCGATGGTGCCGAGTCTGTGGATCCGAATGCAGACCTTAGCTGGACGCCGGGTTTCGGTGCGAAACTACATCACGCGTACTTCGGTGACAACTTTGACGACGTGAGCAATGCCGCTGGAGCACTCCCTCTTGGAGAAGCAACCTATGTTCCCGGTCCGCTTGAACTTTCCAAGACTTATTACTGGCGCATCGACGAGTTTGATATTATCGAAACGCATAAAGGCGAGGTCTGGAGCTTTACTACTGAGGGTGCCGTCGCAGCTTTGGCCCCGTCTAATGGTGCTGTGGACGTAAAGCAGACACAGATTCTTACCTGGTCACCGAGTGTCTTTGCAGCTTCGCATGAGGTTTACTTTGGCAGCGACAAAGATGCCGTGAAAAATGCCGATACCGGCTCGCCGGAGTATAAAGGCACCAGAGACCTTGGTGCCCAGAGCTATGACCCCGGAATGCTTGAGTGGGACAGTACTTACTACTGGAGGATTGATGAGGTCAATAACACCAATCCAGACAGTCCGTGGACAGGCATCCTCTGGAGCTTTACGACAGCCAACTTCCTTATCGTGGACGATTTTGAGAGCTACAATGACCTTGATCCCGCCGACCCGGAGAGCAACAGGATATTTAACGTGTGGATAGATGGATATGACGACCCGACAAACGGAGCTCTTGTTGGTTATGAAATTCCTCCTTTTGCCGAGCAAACTATCGTTCACGGAGGCAACCAGTCGATGCCGCTCTACTACGACAACAGTGTTGGGTACTCTGAGGCAACTTTGACGTTGACTTATCCGCGTGACTGGACCGAAAATGGTGTAAACACACTGACGATTTGGTTCAGAGGTGATTCA